>NZ_JBSGEL010000032.1:0-95524 GCF_053602875.1 Kitasatospora sp. NPDC004289
GTTACATTCCGAACCCGGAAGCTAAGCCTCACAGCGCCGATGGTACTGCAGGGGGGACCCTGTGGGAGAGTAGGACGCCGCCGAACAATCATTCAGAAAAGGCCTCCCGGCCATGCCGGGGGGCCTTTTCGCATTTCCGGGCTAAATAACCGGATGCGTGCTTTCCGCATGATCTTTAGTGTTGCGCACATGACGATCTCTTACGACACCACCGGCGCCGGCCCGGCCGTTCTCCTGCTCCACTCCACCGTCTGCGACCGCCGCATGTGGGACGGCCAGCTGGCCGCCTTGGCCGAGGCCGGGCACCGGGTGGTCCGGGTCGATCTGCGGGGGTTCGGGGAGAGCCCGGCGGCGGACCAGGCCTACAACGATGCGGACGACCTGGTGGAGGTGCTGGCCGAGCTGGGGGTCGACCGGGTCGCTCTGGTGGGGGCGTCGGGTGGTGGGGCGGTGGCGCTGGAGTTCGCGGCGCGGTTCCCGGAGCGGGTCGGGGCGCTCGGGCTGCTCTGCACCGCGGCGGCGGGGCTCGAGCCGGGTGACGGGCTGCGGGTGTTCTGGGCGAAGGAGAACGAGCTGCTGGCGGCGGGGGACGTGGCGGGTGCCACCGACCTGAATGTCACCACCTGGCTGGGGCCGGACGCCGGTGACGACGCCCGGGCGACGGTTCGTCAGATGCAGCGGCACGCCTTCGAGGTGCAGCTGGCCGCGGGTGACGTGGAGGGGATCGAGTACGAGTCGTCCCCGGCCGACATCACCGCGCCGACCCTGCTGGTGACCGGGGCCCACGACTTCCCGGAGTTCGGTGGCGTCTCGGACAAGCTGGCCGGTCTGATCGCGGGTTCCCGCCGGCTGGACCTGGAGTGGGCCGGTCACCTGCCGGCCATGGAGCGGCCCGAGGAGACTGCCGCCCTGCTGGTCGGGTTCCTGGCCGAGACCGGCTGGAGCAAGTAGCAAGTAGCGGGGGCGCGGGCTCAGGCGTGCTCGGCCGGGCCGAGGTCGACCAGGCCGAGGGCGGGCCGGTCGCGGTGGAGGGCCAGGGCGACGTCGACCAGGTCGGCCCGGGGCAGGCCGGCGATCTCGCCGAGGGGGATCCAGGCGGCCAGGTCGGTCGTGCCGTCCGTTTCCGGGCGCAGCTCGCCGCCGACCACCCGGGCGGAGTAGACGATCCGCAGGTTGTGGAAGTCGGTGGGCGGTCCGGACAGGAACGGCGGGTTGAGGCGGTGCCGGGAGTCGACGCCGAGCAGGGCGTCGAGTTCGACCAGGTAGCCGGTCTCCTCCTCGGCCTCCCGGACGGCGGCGAGCTGCGGCGGTTCGCCGTGGTCGAGGCCGCCGCCGGGCACCGTCCACTCGTGGCTGCCGTCGCCGAGCCGGCCGCGGGCGAGCAGCATCCGGTCCTCCTCGTCCACGCACACCACGTACGCCGCCACCCGTGAGCGCTGTACGGCCTTCTCCATCGCCGACTCCTCCGTTGTTCCGCACTGGACCTGACACTCAATCAGGACCGGCCTGCCGGGACCACCGCATTGCGGCCCGCCCGCCGCGTAAGGTCGGCTGCATGGAGATCCTGACCAACGCTGCCCTGACCGAGGACGAGCTCGCCGCCGCCCGGGTCGTCCTGACCGCCGCCGCGGAGGCGGACGGCCGCGAGGCGGTCTCGGAGGCGGGCCGGCTGAGGCTGCGGGTGGCGGAGCCCCGGGCCGGGGTGACGCACCTGGTGCAGCGCGGCGAGGCCGGCGAGCCGGCCGGGTACGCGCAGCTCGAGGTGGGCGAGGGCACGGCGACGGTCGAGTTCGCGGTGCATCCGGAGCTGCGTCGGCGCGGCCACGGGCGGGCGCTGCTGGACGCGGTGCTGGCGGCGGCGGGGCCGGGGCGGGCGGTGGACTTCTGGGCGCACGGCGGCCACCCGGGTGCGGCCCGGCTGGCCGAGGAGCGGGGAGCGGAGCTGGTGCGCGAGCTGCGGCAGATGCGCAAGCCGGCCGAGCCGGTGCCGGCCGCGCCGGTGCTCCCGGCGGGCGTGACGGTGCGGACCTTCCGGCCGGGGCGGGACGAGGCGGCCTGGCTGGCGCTGAACGCGCTGGCCTTCGCGCACCACCCCGAGCAGGGCAGCTGGACGGAGCGGGACCTGGCGGACCGTCAGGCGGAGGCGTGGTTCGACCCGAGCGGGTTCTTCCTGGCGGTCCGCGAGGACGGGGACGGGGCCGAGCGGGTGGTGGGCTTCCACTGGACCAAGGTGCACCCGGACGGGCTCGGCGAGGTGTACGTGGTCGGTGTCGACCCGGCCGAGCAGGGGAACGGACTGGGCAAGGCGCTGACCGCGACGGGCCTGCGCCATCTGGCCGAGGACCGCAAGGTGCCGACGGTGCTGCTGTACGTGGACGCCGACAACCACGCCGCCGTGCGGGTGTACGAGGGGCAGGGGTTCACCGTCCACGAGGTGGACCTGATGTACCGCCTGCACACGGAGCAGGCGCCGCGGGGCTGAGTCCGGCCACGGGGGCGACGGACTCAGCTTTCCTCCTGGCCATGCGGTGTTTACCGTGGATTAAATTCTCGCCGCGAAGATCACAGGATGAAGTCAGCAGTGCCCCGCCCCCGGGCGACCGGTCGCTCGGAGACCGTCCTGCTGGAGGAGCTGGAGCCCATGAGCATCCCCCGTCCCGTCTCCACCACCGATACCAAGGAGTCCACCGCCCTGCCGCCCTCCCTGGTGCTGGCCGAGGGAGAGCCGTCGAAGGACGAGGAGTTGGACGAGCTTCCGCAGGGTCGCTTCCTGGACCGGGAGCGGAGCTGGCTGGCGTTCAACGAGCGCGTCCTGGAGCTGGCCGAGGACCCGCAGATCCCGCTGCTGGAGCGGGCCAAGTTCCTGGCGATCTTCGCCTCGAACCTGGACGAGTTCTTCATGGTCCGGGTGGCCGGCCTGAAGCGCCGGATCGCCACCGGCGTCGCGCAGCGCTCGGCCTCGGGCCTGCAGCCGCGCGAGGTGCTGGACCAGATCTGGACCCGCTCGCGGGAGCTGATGGCGCGTCACGCGGCCACCTTCCAGCAGGAGGTGCTGCCGGACCTGGCGGCCGAGGGCATCGAGCTGGTGCGCTGGTCGGAGCTGGCGGAGAAGGAGCAGTCCCGGCTGCACTCGCTCTTCCGGCAGAAGATCTTCCCGGTGCTGACGCCGCTGGCGGTGGACCCGGCGCACCCGTTCCCGTACATATCCGGGCTGAGCCTCAACCTGGCCGTGGTGGTGCGCAACCCGGTGTCGGGCCACAAGCACTTCGCCCGCGTCAAGGTGCCGCAGTCGCTGTCCCGCTTCCTGGAGGCGGCGCCGCAGCGGTACGTGCCGCTGGAGGACGTGATGGGGGCTCACCTGGAGGAGCTCTTCCCGGGGATGGAGGTGCTGGCGCACCACGCCTTCCGGGTCACTCGCAACGAGGACCTGGAGGTGGAGGAGGACGACACCGAGAACATCCTCAAGGCGCTGGAGAAGGAGCTGATGCGCCGTCGGTTCGGTCCGCCGGTCCGGCTGGAGGTGGAGGAGTCGATCGACCCCTACATCCTCGACCTGCTGGTGCGCGAGCTGAACATCACCGACGCGGAGGTCTTCCCGCTGCCGGGGCCGCTGGACCTGACCGGGCTGTTCGGCATCGCCGACCTGGACCGGCCGGAGCTGAAGTACCCGAAGTTCGTGGCCGGGACGGCCCGCGGGCTGATCGACGTGGAGTCGGCCTCGCAGCCGGACATCTTCGCGGCGATGCGGGAGCGGGACGTGCTGCTGCACCACCCGTACGACTCCTTCTCGACCTCGGTGCTGGCCTTCCTGGAGCAGGCGGCCAACGACCCGGACGTGCTGGCGATCAAGCAGACGCTGTACCGCACCTCCGGTGACTCGCCGATCGTGGACGCGTTGACCGACGCGGCCGAGGCCGGCAAGCAGGTGCTGGTGCTGGTCGAGATCAAGGCGCGCTTCGACGAGCAGGCGAACATCAAGTGGGCCCGCAAGCTGGAGGAGGCGGGCTGCCACGTCGTCTACGGCCTGGTCGGCCTCAAGACGCACTGCAAGCTCTCGCTGGTGGTCCGTCAGGAGGGCGACACGCTCCGCCGGTACGCGCACGTGGGCACCGGCAACTACCACCCGAAGACGGCCAGGCTGTACGAGGACCTGGGGCTGCTGACCGCGGACCCGCAGGTCGGCGCGGACCTCTCGGACCTCTTCAACCGGCTCTCCGGGTACTCCCGGCGGGAGTCGTACCGGCGGTTGATGACGGCGCCGCGCGGGCTGCGGGACGGGCTGGTGGGCCGGATCCACCAGGAGATCGCGCACCACCGGGCGGGCCGGCCGGCGCACGTGAAGCTCAAGGTCAACTCCATCGTCGACGAGGAGCTGATCGACGCGCTGTACCGGGCCTCGCAGGCCGGGGTGCCGGTGGACGTCTGGGTGCGCGGGATCTGCGCGGTGCGGCCCGGGGTGGCCGGGCTGAGCGAGAACATCCGGGTGCGCAGCGTGCTGGGGCGCTTCCTGGAGCACTCGCGGATCTTCGTGTTCGGCAACGGGGGCGACCCCGAGGTCTGGTTCGGCAGCGCGGACATGATGCACCGCAACCTGGACCGCCGGATCGAGGCGCTGGTGCGGGTGACCGACCCGGCGCAGCGGGCGGAGCTGTCCGGGCTGGTGGACCTCGGGATGTCGGACGAGACGGAGTCCTGGCACCTGGGGTCGGACGGCCGCTGGACCAGGCACTCGCAGGACGCGGAGGGGCGTCGGCTGCGGCACGTGCAGAACCTGTTGATCGACTCCCGGCAGCGCCGCCGCAGCCTGGCCTGACCTGCTCCGTCCGGTCCGGCCGCCGTGACGCGGTGGCCGGACCGGCACCACCATCCCCGGTACGGCGGGGACTTGCCTCGGGGGGACGAGGAACCAGCATGACGGATCTGCCGACGACCGCCCGGACCGACCAGCCGGCGGGGGAGGCCCTGACGGGTTACCTGACCGCCCAGGCGGGTGTCTTCCTGCGCGCGCTGCCGCTGGTGGTGGGGGAGGCCGGGGCCCGGGCGGGCACGCTGCCGGGTGGTCCGGGCGGGCAGGCGGCGGCCGGGACGGCCGAGCTGCTGCGCGCGGTGCGGCGGATCGGCGGGGCGCTGCACACCTACGCGGCGGGCTTCGAGCCGGAGTGGGCGGAGCGGACCAGGGCTGAGCTGCGCTGGCTGCTGGAGCTGCTGGCGCAGGAGCCGGGCTGTCTGCGGCGTTCGGCGCGGCTGCTGGCGGCGCTGGACTCGTTGAGCGAGACGGACCCGCGGCGGCCGGGGATGCTGGCGGGGCATCAGGGGGCGCCGAAGGCGCGGGCGCTGCTGGAGCGTCAGCTGACGCTGGCGCGGACCAGGGCACACTCGACGCTGCTGCAGGAGCTGCGGTCGGCGCGGCTGCACGCGCTGGCGGACCGGATGACGCTGCTGGCGGGCGAGGTGCCGTTGGTGGAGTCGCAGCCGGAGCTGGCGGGGCAGGCGGTGGCGGCGCTGGAGCTGCTGTCGGCGGGGGTGGCGGCGCTGCCGCCGGCCCGGGCGCCGTACGGGGGCGAGGGGCTGCACCGGCTGAGCGTGGTGCCGCCGCAGGGGCAGTCGCAGGCGCCGGGTCCGACGGCGGAGGTGGACGCGGACGCGGCGCTGGCGGCGGACGACGCGCCGTGGGGGCGGGTGCGGATCCTGGTGAAGCGGGCCCGGTACGCCCTGGAGGTGTGCGGGGAGCGGCTGGCGGGGCTGGACGAGGTGGACGAGGTGCTGGACCGTCACCAGGACGCGGCGGACGCCGCGGTGACGGTGGCGACGGCGGCGCGCACGCCGCGGATCACCCCGGCGACGGCCTACGTGCTCGGCGTGGTGCATGCTGATCAACGACTGGAGGTGGAGGCGGCGAGGTACGCCTTCGGCCGCCGGTGGCCGAACCTCCAGCAGCACGGGTGGCACGAGTGGGCGAGTTCCTGACGATGGCGGTACCCCCGGTGCGGGGCCGTGCGGTGCGGCACGGGCAGACGGTGCTGGCGGCCGGGGTGGTGCTGTGGCGGCCGGGCCCGTTGAAGAAGGACGGGGAGCGGCGGAAGAAGCCGCGGATCGCGCTGATCCACCGGCCGAAGTACGACGACTGGTCGCTGCCGAAGGGGAAGCTGGAGCCGGGGGAGGGCTGGCGGGCGGCGGCGCTGCGGGAGGTCCGGGAGGAGACCGGGCTGAGCTGCGTGCTGGGGGCGGAGCTGCCGGCCCAGCACTACCTGGCGCACGGGCGGGCCAAGGAGGTCCGCTACTGGGCGGGGGAGCTGACGGGCGGCTCGTTCCTGCCCAACCGCGAGGTGGACCGGCTGGAGTGGCTGTCGCCGCGGAAGGCGCGGGCACGGCTGTCGCACGGCCGGGACCGGGAGCTGGTGGACGCGCTGCTCTCCGTGCTCGGTGTGACGCACCGTCACGGGTGACCTGGCCGCGCCCTGCCTGTGACGCAACCGTTACTACCGATCGGTGTTTCCCGCCGTCCGTCGTCGGTTCACTCTCCGTTCATTTGTGACCGGCTGACGCGTCACCTACCCGGCCTAACTTCGGTGTCACCGGAGGGCCGAACGGGCCCTTCCACAGAAAGGGACACCCCTGTGAAGCTCCAGCGGAACGGCCGCTCCAAGGCCCTCGCGATCGGTGCCATGGCGCTCGTTGGCTCGCTGTCGCTCGCGGCGTGCGGCTCCGACGAGAACAACACCCCCGCCACCGGCGGTTCCTCGGCGGCCGGTGCCTCCAAGGCCGCGATCGACTGCGGCAAGGCGGGCCAGCTGCTCGGCGCCGGCTCCACCGCGCAGGGCAACGCGATCGACGTGTGGAAGGTCGCCTTCGGCGCCGCCTGCTCCGGTTCGACCATCACCTACAGCGGCGGCGGCTCGGGCGCCGGCGTCCAGCAGTTCAACCAGGGCAAGGTCGCCTTCGCGGGCACCGACTCGGCCCTGAAGCCGGCCGAGGTCGACGCCTCCAAGGAGGTCTGCAAGACCGGCCAGGGCATCAACCTGCCGATGGTCGGCGGCCTGATCTCGATCATCTTCAACGTGGACGGCGTGGACAACCTCGTCCTGGACGGCCCGAGCCTGGCGAAGATCTTCGACTCGCAGATCACCAAGTGGAACGACCCGGCCATCGCCGCCCTGAACCCGGGCGCCAAGCTGCCGGACGCCGAGATCCAGGCGATCCACCGCTCGGACGACTCGGGCACCACCGAGAACCTCACCAAGTACTTCGAGAAGGCCTCGGGCGGCGCCTGGACCTACAAGCCGGCGAAGACCTGGGCGGGCAAGGGCGGCCAGTCCGCCGCGCAGAGCGCCGGCGTCTCGGCGCAGGTCAAGCAGGTCAAGAACTCGATCAGCTACGCCGAGCTCTCCTACGCGCAGACCAACAACCTCAAGTCGGCCGCGATCGCCACCGGCGCCTCCAAGCCGGTCGAGGCCACCGCCGCCAACGCCGCCACCACCTTCGCCAAGGCGGAGATCGCGGGCACCGGCAGCGACCTGGCGCTGAAGCTCGACTACGCGACCAAGGCCGAGGGCTCCTACCCGCTCGTCCTGGTCACCTACGAGGTCGTCTGCGACAAGGGCAACAAGCCGGAGACGCTGGACACCCTGAAGGCCTTCCTCGGCTACACCATCAGCGACGCCGGCCAGAAGGCCATCGAGGCCAAGGGCTACGTCGCCCTGCCGGCCGAGCTGAGCGCCAAGGTGAAGACCGCGGTCTCCGCGCTCGCCTGATCCACCTGATCCACCGGCCGGGCAGCCCTCGAAGAGGGGGGCGGGGCTGCCCGGCCGGAACCAGCTGACAGCACGTCAAGTCCGGGGCACCGCCGCCATGGTGCCGCCCTCCTTGGGCAGCACCACCAGACCGGAGAAACACCATGACCACATCACCCCCCGTCACGGACCGGGGTAGGCCCCGCCAGCGTGACAGCAGGCGCGGGGACAAGATCTTCTTCAACCTCTCCCGCGGTTCGGGCGTCCTGCTGCTGGTCATCATGGCCGCCATCGCGGGCTTCCTGACCTACCGCTCCTCGCTCTCCTTCGGGCACAACGAGGGCAACTTCCTCACCACCTTCGAGTGGCTCCCGGACGCGCCGAAGCCGGTCTTCGGCATCGCCGTCCTGACCTTCGGCACCATCGTCAGCGCGATCATCGCGATGCTGATCGCGGTGCCGGTGGCGATCGGCGTGGCGCTGTTCATCTCGCACTACGCCCCGCGGAAGATCGCCCAGCCCTTCGCCTACCTGGTGGACCTGCTGGCCGCCGTGCCGTCCATCGTCTACGGCCTGTGGGGCGCGCTCTTCCTGGTGCCGCACATGGAGGGCCTGACCAGCTGGCTGGACGAGTACCTGGGCTGGACGTACGTCTTCGACGTCACCAAGACCGGTGCCGCCCCGCGCTCGCTGTTCACCGTCGGCATCGTGCTGGCGATCATGATCCTGCCGATCATCACCGCGGTCTCCCGCGAGGTGTTCAAGCAGGCGCCGCGGATGCACGAGGAGGCGGCGCTCGCGCTCGGCGCGACCCGCTGGGAGATGATCCGCACCGCGGTGCTGCCGTTCGGCCGCCCGGGCGTGATCTCCGCCGCGATGCTGGGCCTGGGCCGCGCGCTCGGCGAGACCATCGCGGTGGCCACCGTGCTCTCCGCCAGCCCGGTGCTCTCGCTGCACCTGCTCGACCCGGGTGGCGGCACCTTCGCGCAGAACATCGCGCTGAAGTTCGGCGAGGCCGGTGAGAACGGCCGGAACGCGCTGATGGCCTCCGGTCTGGTCCTGTTCGTGATCACCCTGCTGGTGAACGGCGCGGCCCGGATGATCATCGCCCGCCGCAAGGAATTCTCGGGGGCCAACTGATGAGCACCACCACCGTGACCCCCGTGGCGGACGCCCCGCGGCTGAGCCGCCGGCTGACCGCCAACCGGCTGCCCTCCTGGGCGCCGGCCGGCATCGCCGCCCTCTCGATCGCCCTCGGCGTCGGCATCGGCCTCGGTGCCGGGCTGCAGAGCAAGATCCAGTGGGGCCTGATCGCCGGACTGCTCTTCGTGGTCATCACCTACGCCGCCGCCACCAAGGTCGAGGGCTCCCGGCAGGCCAAGGACCGCCTCGCCACCTCGGTGGTCTGGCTGGCCTTCGTGCTCGCCGTGGTGCCGCTGGCCGCGCTGGTCTTCTACACGGTGCAGCAGGGCATCGGCGTGGTGAACGGCTACTTCCTCAGCCACTCCATGAAGGGCGTGCTCCAGACCGAGGCGGGCGGTGGTCTCTACCACGCCCTGATCGGCACCCTGGAGCAGGTCGGCCTGGCCACCCTGATGGCCGCCCCGATCGGTCTGCTGACCGCCGTCTACCTGGTGGAGTACGGCCGCGGCCGGCTCGCCAAGGCGGTCACCTTCTTCGTCGACGTGATGACGGGCATCCCGTCCATCGTCGCCGGTCTGTTCATCCTGTCGCTCTGGATCCTCCTGTTCGGCTTCCAGTACTCGGGCTTCGCGGGCTCCCTCGCCCTGGCCATCCTGATGATGCCGGTCGTGGTCCGCTCCACCGAGGAGATGCTCAAGCTCGTCCCGAACGAGCTGCGCGAGGCCTCGTACGCCCTGGGCGTGCCCAAGTGGAAGACCATCCTGCGGATCGTCCTGCCGACCGCGATCGGCGGCATCACCACCGGTGTGATGCTGGCGGTCGCCCGCATCACCGGTGAGACCGCCCCGGTCATGATGCTGGTGTTCGGCGCGGACATCATCAACGAGAACCCGTTCGAGGGTCCGCAGCAGTCGCTGCCGCTCTACATCTGGCAGCAGTACCAGACCAACAACGACTTCGGGTACGCCCGGGCCTGGGGCGCCGCGCTGGTGCTGATCGCCTTCGTGATGGCGCTCAACCTCATCGCCCGCGCCGTCGCCCGCTGGCGCTCGCCCAAGTCCGGTCACTGACACCCCGACTGACGTACGAACAGACGAGAGAAGACGAACGATCATGGCCAAGCGCATCGACGTCAGCGGACTGTCCGCCTACTACGGGAGCACCAAGGCCATCGAGGACATCTCGATGACCGTCGAGCCCCGCTCCGTGACCGCCTTCATCGGCCCCTCCGGCTGCGGCAAGTCGACCTTCCTGCGCACCCTCAACCGGATGCACGAGGTGATCCCCGGCGCCCGGGTCGAGGGCAAGGTGATGCTGGACGACGAGAACCTCTACGGTGCCGCGGTCGACCCGGTGGCCGTCCGCCGCAGCGTCGGCATGGTCTTCCAGCGCCCGAACCCCTTCCCCACCATGTCGATCTACGACAACGTGGTGGCCGGGCTCAAGCTCGCCGGGGTCAAGAAGAAGTCCGTGCTGGACGGCGTGGTGGAGAAGTCGCTCCAGGGCGCCAACCTCTGGAACGAGGTCAAGGACCGCCTCAACAAGCCGGGCGCCGGTCTGTCGGGCGGCCAGCAGCAGCGTCTGTGCATCGCCCGCGCCATCGCGGTCGAGCCCGAGGTGCTGCTGATGGACGAGCCCTGCTCGGCCCTCGACCCGATCTCCACCCTCGCCATCGAGGACCTGATCGGCGAGCTGAAGTCGCAGTTCACCATCGTGATCGTGACCCACAACATGCAGCAGGCGGCCCGGGTCTCCGACCGCACCGCCTTCTTCAACCTGGCCGGCGTCGGCCAGCCGGGCAAGCTGATCGAGCTGGACGACACCCAGCGGATCTTCTCCAACCCGTCCGTGCAGGCCACCGAGGACTACATCTCCGGTCGCTTCGGCTAGACCGCACGGACCCCCTGACTGCTTCGCGGTGCTGCATGGCGGTGCCGCCGCGGAGTCAGAGAAGGCCCGCCCCCGTGATGTGGGGGCGGGCCTTCGCCTTCGGGCCGACGGTGCGTCAGCCGAACAGCAGGTGGACGATCCCGTACATGGCGGCCGCCACCAGCGCGGCGGCCGGCATGGTGATGAACCAGCCCAGCACGATGTTCTTCGCCACGCCCCAACGGACCGCGCGGATCCGCTTGGTGGCGCCCACGCCCATGATCGCCGAGGTGATCACGTGGGTGGTGGAGATCGGCGCCTTGAAGACGAACGACGTGATGTACATGATCGTCGCGGCGGTGGCCTCGGCCGCGAAGCCCTGCGGCGGGTCCAGCTCGATGATCTTGCGGCCGAGCGTCCGCATGATCCGCCAGCCACCCGCGTAGGTGCCCAGCGAGAGCATGGTGGCGCAGGAGATCTTCACCCAGAGCGGGATCGAGGAGTCGCCCTGGTGGCCCGAGATGGTGAGCGCCATCACCACGATGCCCATGGTCTTCTGGGCGTCCTGGACGCCGTGCGCCAGGGCCATGGCGGCGGCCGAAGCGGTCTGGGCGACCCGGAAGTTGCGCTTGGCGCGGTGCGGGTTGGCCTTCTTGAAGATCCACAGGATGGCCAGCATCACCAGGAAGCCGGCCACCAGGCCGACCACCGGGGAGACGATCATCGGGATGACGATCTTCTCGATGACGCCGTGCCAGATCACCTCGGTGCCGCCGGCCAGGGCCGCGCCCACCATGCCGCCGAACAGCGCGTGCGAGGAGGAGGACGGCAGGCCGAAGTACCAGGTGACCAGGTTCCAGGTGATCGCCCCGACCAGTGCGGCGAACAGGATGGCCATCCCCTGCTGACCGCTCGGGGTCTCGATCAGGCCCTCGGAGACGGTCTTGGCGACGCCGGTGCCGAGGAAGGCGCCGGCCAGGTTCATCACGGCCGCCATCGCCAGCGCCGCCCGGGGGGTGAGCGCCCGGGTGGAGACGGAGGTGGCGATCGCGTTCGCCGAGTCGTGGAAGCCGTTGGTGTAGGTGAAGAAGAAGGCCACGCCGATGACGGCGATGAGTGCAGCCGTATCCACGAGGGTCAGGACTCCTTGACCGCGATGGTCTCCACCGTGTTGGCCACGTGCTCGAACGCGTCGGCGGCCTCTTCGAGGACGTCCACGACCTGCTTGAGCTTGAGCACCTCGATGGCGTCGTACTGGCCGCTGAACAGGTGGGCCAGCAGCTTGCGGTGGATCTGGTCCGCCTGGTTCTCCAGCCGGTTGACCTCGATCCAGTACTCGGTGAGCTTGTCCATCGTGCGCAGCTTGGGCATCGCCTCGGCGGTCAGCTCGGCGGCCCGGGCCAGCACCTCGATCTGCTGCTCGATGCCCTTGGGCAGGGTCTGGATGTCGTAGAGGACGACGAGGTCGACCGCCTCCTCCATGAAGTCCATGATGTCGTCCAGCGACGAGGCGAGGGAGTAGATGTCCTCGCGGTCGAAGGGCGTGATGAAGGAGGAGTTCAGCTGGTGGAACACCGCGTGGGTGGTGTCGTCACCCGCGTGCTCGGCGGCGCGCATGCGCTCGACGATCTCCGCGCGGGCCGACACGTCTGCACCCAGCAGTTCCAGCAGGAGCTTCGATCCGACGACGAGGTTCTCCGCGGCCGCGGCGAACATGTCGTAGAAGCTCGTCTCCTTCGGGGTCAGGCTAAAACGCACGGAATTCTCCGATGTGCGGGGGAGGGACTGAACGATGCTAGGCGCAAGCCGTCAGAACTGCGCAAACGGGGTGATGGTCACGATCCCTCAGTCTGACGGAAGTCGGCCGGATTGCGTCCGTCCTGCGCACGGAGATCCGGTCGCGCCGCTCGGACGGAGGAACACCCGGCGGGCCCGGGGTGTTGGACACTTGAGCCCAGTGGACGGGTGGAGACCGAGACCTAGGCGGGCCGAATGACCAGCACCGAGACGCACGAGCAGACCACCGCGCCGGCGGCCGCCGAGGCCACCGAGGCCGCGGGCGACGCGGGCCAGTGCTGCGACAGCCACGGGCCCCACGGCTACAGCGCCCGCAAGGCCGAGCACCTCAAGCGGCTGCGCCGGATCGAGGGCCAGGTCCGGGGCCTCCAGCGGATGGTGGACGAGGACGTCTACTGCATCGACGTACTCACCCAGGTCTCGGCCGGGACGAAGGCGCTCCAGGCCTTCGCCCTCTCGCTCCTGGAGGAGCACCTGCGGCACTGCGTGGCCGCCGCCGCGGAGCAGGGCGGCGCCGAGCTGGAGGCCAAGGTGGCCGAGGCCACGGCCGCGATCTCCCGCCTGCTGCGCACCTGAGGCCCGGGGCGCCGCACCCGGCACCGGCGGCTCCCGGTGGCCGGCCCGGGCAGCGGCCGCTCACCGGGGGTCGTCTGACGGCCGCTCAGCTGTCGCCGGCTCAGTTCTCGCCCGCGAGCAGGACTTCGTCGATCAGCTCGGGCGCCAGCCGCTCGCCCTCCCCGGCGGCGGCGGCGATCATCAGCTCGCCGGCCAGCTCGATCTCGTCCAGCGCGGCCTGCTCTTGTCCGCCACCGTCACGGGGCGTCGAGGACACCATCCGTTCCACCCCCATGGACCCGTCCGACCCGGCAGAGCTGCCGCCCCCTACTCAAGCGTAGGCAGACGGGGCGTCAGACCCCATGGCACCAACGGGCCATCTCTGCGCACCACCCGGGCGCACTACTGGGCCGGGGACGAGGACGGCTTCATCGAGTAGATCTCGGTGGCGGCCGGCTCCGCGGCCTGCACCGGCTGCCCGAACTCGGAGAGCGCCACCGTGGAGACCACCCGGACCTGGTCCTTGGGCTGCTTGGACCCGGCCACCCCGGCGAACGAGAAGGTCTGCGTCACCTTGTGCAGCCGCCCCTGCCCGTCCAGCCAGGCCTCGTACGGCACCTCCTTGACCGTGAAGGTCTGGGCCGCCATCCGCAGCCCGTCCCCGCCCCGGCCGCCGGTCGCCTCCGCCGCCTTGGTGAGGTCGAGGGTGCCCTTGTAGTGCTTGAGCTCCGCCCCGCCCGCCGTCTCGGTGCCGACCAGCTCGGCGGTGACCGCCCCGCGCAGCGCCCCGGCGGCGCTGGCCGGATCGGTGGCGCCGCTGCTCACCAGGTTCCCGTCCGGGAGCTGGCGGATGTCGAGCTTCACCCACTTGCCCTCGGGGATCTTGGCCCCGCTGTTCTGCAGGTAGACCGTGCCGGGCAGCACGACCTCCACGATCTTGCCGGTGGTGGCGGCGCCGGGCGGCACGTCGATGTCCAGCCGGCCGATCCGCTTCACGTAGTCGTAGCCGCCGGCGCCCTTGAAGACCGCCTTCTTGTCGGCGGACTCGGTGGTCAGCTCGGTGGCGGCCTTGGCGGAGCCGGTGCGGCCGGTGATGTCCGCCGCGCTGCGGACGGCGGTCAGCGGGTCGGCCGAGAGCTGGTCGGCCGAGCTGCCGGGCTTGTGGGCGTCGGCGCCGCCACAGGCGGCCAGGGCGGCGACCAGCAGGGCGGCGGTGGCGGCGGACGCGGTGGTGCGGACGGTGTGCTTCACGATCGGGTACAACCCCCTCAGAGCTCTTCCAGAGCCAACGAGTTGAGGGTCGGTGAGGTTACGGGCCGACCGGCGCACGGTTTCCGTTTCACGCCGTCCGGTTGAGCCGTTACGGTGAGGAGCGTGAACGTCGAGCACCGGGTGACGGTCGAAGAACGAGGCTCCTTCTCCACCGCCCGCTGCACCTGCGGCTGGCATGCCCCGGCCCGACGCAGCCGCGACAAGTCCCGCCGCGACGCCGCCGAACACCTCGCCGAGCATCCGGCCGACGGCCACCCGGCAGGGGCCCAGGGGCGCGAGGAACTGCGCGGGTCGGAAGGCGGCTCACCGGCAAGTTAGGCACCGTCAGCCAGTTGCACGTGCTGCCGTTCCCCCGCGCGCAGTTCCTCGCGCCCCTGGGGCGCTGCCTGGTGGCCCACCTGCCCGAGGAAAGCGCCTAGGCCGCGAGGTCGCGTTCGATGCGGCGGCGGCCGGTGCGGCGGGGCTCGGCGACGAACAGCGGCCGCAGGGCGGTGCGTCCGAGGGCGTGGGTGAGCGGCACCAGGACGGCCATCGCGAGCGGGGCGAGCAGCAGGACGACCGCGGCCGCCAGGGCGAACCCGCCGAGGACGTCGGTGGGGTAGTGCACCCCGACGTACATCCGGGCGAAGCCCTGGAGCACGGCGAGCACCCCGGCGGCCAGCCCCAGCCGCTTGTTCACCAGGTAGAGCGCGACGGCGATCCCCATCGCCATCGCCGAGTGGTCGCTGACGAAGGAGAGGGTGCCTTCCTTGCCGTGCACCAGCACGTCGAGCTCGGGGTGGTCGACGAACGGCCGCGGCCGGTCGACGATCGCGGAGATCGGCAGGTTGGCCAGCTCGCACAGGGCCACCGCGAGCGG
Source organism: Kitasatospora sp. NPDC004289 (assembly GCF_053602875.1). Lineage (NCBI taxonomy): Bacteria > Bacillati > Actinomycetota > Actinomycetes > Kitasatosporales > Streptomycetaceae > Kitasatospora > Kitasatospora sp. NPDC004289. Next base: position 15,225 of record NZ_JBSGEL010000032.1, read on the forward strand.
GGCCCAGAGCAGGCCGGCGACGGCCACCGGGGCGTCGGGGCGGCGGCGGGCCTGGAGCCAGCCGACGGCGAGGAGCAGGGCGAGGCCGAGCAGCAGGCCGTATTCGCCGAGCCAGGCGACGGTGGAGTCGACCCAGGAGGGGGCTGATCCGGCGAGGCCGTTCACGGCCTTGAGCAGGTCCAGGTCGGGCCCGGCGGTGTCGCCCAGCAGCGTCGACACGCCGCACCTCCGTCGTGGCCCTCGCGGCCCCTTGATCATTTGACTGACAAGGGGCACAACGCGAGAACCCCGGCACCGGTTTCAGGTTTCACGCACCGTTATGAAAACTTGACTGACCGTCCACTGGACGTCCACGGTCAACCTGGCTCCGGACGGTGCGTCAACTGTCCTTCGGGTCACGGCCGGTGCCCTGACCGCCGCTGGCGATCTGGCCGTCGGCCTGGTAGCGCGGCAGTGAGAGGGCGCCGTCGGGGGTGACCCGGGTGGCGCCGTAGTACTTGGGACGGTCGATCTTGTCGTAGCGGATCACCGCGCCGGTGTGCGGAGCGTTGATCATGTAGCCGCCGCCGACGTAGATGCCGACGTGGTCGATGGAGCGCGGGTCGCCTTGGTCGGTGGCGAAGAACACCAGGTCGCCCGGCCGGAGTTGGCTGCGGTCGATGTGCGGCCCGGCGTTCCACTGGTCGTTGGCCACCCGGGGCAGCTTGATGCCGACGCTCTCGAAGGCGGCCACGGTGAGGCCGGAGCAGTCGAAGCGGCCGCCCTGGGACTCCCAGCCGTTCCCTCCCCACAAGTAGGGGGTGCCGAGGGTGGTCTGGGCGAAGTAGATCGCCCCGGAGGCCTGCGCGGAGATCGCCTGGGTCACCACCGGCGCACCGGGGGAGGCCTCGGCGGGCGCGGTGAAGTTGGCCGCGAGGGTTTTGATGTTCTTCACGTACCCCTGGGTCTCCCGGTACGGCGGGACCCCGTTGTACTTGATGACCGCGTACGGCCCGGCGTTGTAGGCGGCGAGCAGATTCGACTGCCGGTCACCGGGGATTTTCGCTATGTCCTTGGCGAGGGAGCAGTCGTACACCGCGGCGGAGGCGATCGCGTCGGCCGCGTTCCACACGTCCTTCTTGCCGTCGCCGTCGCCGTCGGTGGCGTAGCCGGGCCAGGTGCCCGGCATGAACTGGGCCATGCCCTGGGCGCCGACCGGGCTCTGCGCGCGGGGGTTGAAGCCGCTCTCCTGGTAGAGCTGCGCGGCCAGCATGGGGGGCGAGATCTCCGGGCAGAGGGAGCCCCACTGCTGGAACATCGGCTGGTAGGCGGCCGGCACGGTGCGGCCCGCGAGCTTGGGCTGGACGGCCTGCGGGGTACCGCTGGCGGCGAAGGTGCCGAGCACCACCACGCCGACGAAACCGACACCCACCAGACCGGTCGCGGCCGCTGCCGCGCCCGCCTTCCGGAGTACCATCAGCACCGTCCCGACGAACCGTCAGTTTCCCGTGTCCCAGAAGGCATTGCTCATCGCAATCATCGCAGATACAAAGGGTGAGCGGTATCCTTCGTACGGTGGACATCCTGGCGGACGGGCCCCGTGCTCCACGACCAATCCGCGAGAAACAGCCAAGTCGAAGTCGGATCTGGCCAAGAATGGGGTACGGCCCTTCGCGCCACCCCGGTCCTGGGCCTTGAATTTGCCTGATCGGGCGGTGAGACGAATGAACCTGAGCAGCGTGGTGCAGAGTGACCGGGTCCGGCTCCTGGCGGAGGACCCACCGAAGAAGGCCAACATCGACACGATCATCGGTGGCATCGCGCCGGACTGGGGTCCGTTCTCCAGCCTGGGCGCCGAGGCCCGCACGATGATCCAGGTGGTCATGGCGGTCGCCATCCTGGCCTGCCTGGGCATCGCCGTCTGGGGGGCGGCCAAGCAGCGGATCGGCGCCACCGCGATGCGCGACAGCTTCAGCGCCGAGCAGGGCAAGGGGCTGATCGTGGCGGGCCTGACCGGCGTGTTCATCATCGGTTCGCTCACCACTCTGTTCACCATTGTGTACGGCATGGCCATCTGACGATCAGACAGAATTGCCCCGGCGGAGCGGCCTCGCAGCGGCCGTCCCCGCCGGGGTGTCGCGCTTCCCGCGCGGACCGCTCGTACCAGCTCGTACCAGCCAGGGGGCCCAGGTGGCTCCCCGTACCAGGAGGGCCGCCGTGCCGGTGTCCGACGACCAGCCGCACACCCGGACGCGGCTGCCGGTCGGCGAGCAGTCCGTCTACCAGCAGCAGACGGGGCGTCAGGCCCGGCCGGTGCGGACGCTCTTGACGGTCCTGCTGGTGGTGGCCCTGCTGGTGGTCGCCGTCTCGATCGCGAACCGGGACAAGCCGGACCCGGGGGGCAGTGCTCCGGCCGGCTCCTCCGACGGGGCGGCCTCGGCCTCCCCCAAGCCCGCCACCACCGCGCCGAGCGGGCAGCTCCCGGTGGCCACCGCCTCCAACGGGATCGGCGTCGGGCACCCGCACACCTCGCAGGGCGCCCAGTCGGCCGCCGCCAACTACGCGGTGGCGATGGGCTCCGAGGAGATGTTCCGGGCCGACACCCGGGCCACCCTGCTGACCACGCTGGCCGACCCGACCGCGCTGCCCGGGCTGAAGGCCCGGCTGGACTCCGCCTTCGGGCCGCAGCAGCTGGCGGGCTTCGGCCTGGACGACAAGGGCAAGCCGGCCAAGGGGCTGACCTTCGTCAGCCGCACCGTGCCGGTCGGCACCAAGCTCACCAACCAGGCGGACACCGCGACCGTGGTCGAGGTCTGGTGCACCGGCCTGCTCGGCCTGGCCGGCCCCGGCTCGACCCAGCCGGTCTCCGAGAACTGGTTCACCCTCACCCTCACCATGCGCTGGACCGGCAGCGACTGGAAGCTCACCGACTTCACCCGCCGCACGGGCCCGGCCCCCCTCCCCGGCGACCAGCAGGCCGCCACCGCCGACGAGATCACCGGCGCCGTCCAGGACTTCGGAGGCTTCCGCTATGCCCGTTGACGCTGCCACAGCCGCCCGCCGCGGCCTGCTCCGGGCCGGGGCGGTGCTCGGATCGCTCCCCGCGCTGGTGCTGCTGACGGCGGCCCGGGCGCTGGCCGACCCGACGCCCTCGCCCTCGCAGACCGCCAAGTGCAACCTGCCGGTGCCCGGCGCCGACCGGGCCTGCGCCCCCGACGCCCCCGGCGTGGTGGTCACCGGCCCCGGCGGCGGCACCCTCGGCGGCGTCACCGACCCGCTCGGCTCGCTGGCCAAGGGCTGCGCCGAGGCGGCCGCCTGGGTCACCCGGAAGCTGGCCACCGCGATCGACTCCACCACCCAGGTCGACTTCACCAACGCCTCCTTCCTGCAGCAGTACGCGGTGGTGTTCGCCGGCTCCACGGTGATCACCCTGGTGCTCTGGCTGCTCGCGGTGACCAAGCGCGCGGTCCGCGGCGCCTCGCTGACCACCGCCATCTCGGAGGCCATCGGCTTCCTCTGGCTGACCGTCATCGCCTCCGCCTTCACCCCGCTGGTGCTCTTCACCCTGGTCTCCGCCACCGACGGGCTGACCGCCGCCATCGCGGCCGGCACCAAGTCCGACACCGGCACCTACCTGGGCGGCTTCGCGGACACCCTGGAGAAGGGCTCGCTGGGCGGCGGCCCGCTGATCCTGATCATCGTCTCGCTGGTCGCGGTGCTGGCCGCCGCGGTGCTCTGGATCGAGCTGCTGATCCGGGCCGCGATGCTCTACGTCGGCGCGCTGCTGGGCACCGCGGTCTACGCCGGGCTGGTCGACAAGCAGCTCTGGAAGCACGTCCGGCGGTGGGCCGGGGTGATGCTCGCGGTGGACCTGGCCAAGCCGATCATCGTGATCATCCTGGGCCTGGCCGGGGCGGTGGCCACCGGCGCCGGGGCCACCGACGACTTCGCCAAGGTGCTCTCCGGGCTGGCCATCCTGTTCCTGTCGATCTTCGCCAGTGCCGCCGTCTACCGCTTCGTGCCGGGCTTCGGCGACGAGCTGATGCAGATGCGGCACGCCCGCGCCAGCGCCGTCTCGGCCGGCTCCGCGATGATCAACGGCCCGGCCAACCTGGTCAAGCAGGGCATCTCCACCCACGGCGCCCGCGGCGGAGGCGGCGGCCCCGCCACCGCCAACGCCTCCACCGGCACCGGCGCCGCCGCGGCCGGCATCGCCGCCCACGGCTCCCGCACTCCGGCACCCCCGCCGCAGACCCCCGCCCAGGCCCCGGCCGCCAACCCAGTGAAGGGAGCGTGATGCGCGCGTGAGCAGCGAACCGCTCGGCCAGTACGGCGCCCCGTACGCCCACCAGCGCCGCACCTACCTGATCGGCAAGGCCCGGCCGAACGCGCCGATCGGGCGCAACCGGGAGTCCGGGGAGATCGTGCTGATCATCTTCGGGGCCTTCCTCGGCATGGTCTGGGGCCTGGCGATGCCGATCCTGCCGCTGCGGATCGCCGGCCTGATCGGTCTGCCGCTGCTCGCGATCGCCGCGGTCTACGTGCCGTACCGGCGCCGCACCTTCTACAAGTGGGTGGAGATCAACCGCACCTACCGCCGCACCCTGCGCAGCGGCCGCGCGGTCTGGAAGTCCGAGGTGGTGGACGCCGGCACCCGGCTGGACGGCCGCGAGGTGGAGATCGGCCCGCCGCCCGGGGTGGGCCGGCTGTACTGGCTGACGGCGCCGTTCGGCCCGGACGAGGTCGGGGTGCTGATGCACCTGGAGCGCCGCACCGTCACCGCCGCGATCGAGATCGAGGGCCCCGGCGTGGGCCTGCGCGACTCGGAGGACCAGGAGGCCCTGGTCGACCGCTTCGGCACCCTGCTCAAGCACGTGGCCAACGGCGACGGCTTCGTGACGCGCCTGCAGATCCTGGCCCGCACCCTGCCGGCCGACCCTGACGCGCACGCCAAGGACGTGGAGCGCCGGGGCGACCACTCCTCGCCCGGCTGGCTCCAGGACTCCTACGACCAGCTCCAGTCGATGGTCTCCACCTCCTCCGAGCAGCACCGGGCCTACCTGGTCGCCTGCATGCACTACACCCGCGACCTGGCCTCCGAGGCGCACGCGATGGGCCGGACGGCGGGCGGCGCCAAGTCCCGGGACGACGACGGCCTGGCCGCCGTGATGGCCCGTGAGCTGACCGACATCTGCGCCCGGCTCGCCGAGGCGGACATCCGGGTCCGCCAGCCGCTCGGCCAGGCCCGGCTCTCCTCGCTGCTGCACTCGATGTACGACCCGGACCACCCGATCGACCACATCCAGGCGATGTCCCGGCGGAACGCCTGGCCGGCCGAACTCGACGCCACCCACCCGCAGTTCCTCCAGGCCAAGACCCGCGAGTCCACCACCCGGGAGCCGTGGTGCCACGCCACCGCCTGGGTCAAGGAGTGGCCGCTCACCCCGGTCGGCGTCAACTTCCTGGCCCCGCTGCTGGTGCACACCCCGGACGTGATCCGCACGGTGGCCGTCACCATGGACCTGGAGCCGACCGACGTCGCGATCGAGCGGATGCTCACCGAGAAGACCAACGACGAGGCCGAGGCCAGCCGGGCCGCCAAGATGAACCGCACCATCGACCCGCGCGACCTGGCCCACACCGGCCGGGTCGACCAGCGCGGCGACGACCTGGCCTCCGGCGCCGCCGGGGTCAACCTGGTCGGCTACATCACCGTCTCCTCCCGCTCGCCCGAGGCACTGGCCCGCGACAAGCGGACCATCCGGGCCTCGGCCGGCAAGAGCTTCCTCAAGCTGGAGTGGTGCGACCGCGAGCACCACCGGGCCTTCGTCAACACCCTCCCGTTCGCCACGGGCATCCGCCGCTGACCTGATCTGGAGTCCTCCCCATGGCCATCGGCAGCATCACCGACGCCTTCACCAGCCTGATGTTCGGCAAGGTGGAGACCACCCGCCTCCCGGTCCGCACCTCCACCGGCCAGGCCCAGGCGGTCTACCTCCCCACCGCCGCACCGGGGTTGGGCGACTCCGGGGTGATCATCGGCCGTGAGGTGTACTCCGGCAAGGGGTACGTCTACGACCCGTTCCAGCTCTACGGGCAGCAGCTCCCGGCCCCGCACTGGCTGGTGCTCGGCGAATCCGGCAACGGCAAGTCGGCGCTGGAGAAGACGTACGTGCTGCGGCAGCTGCGCTTCCGCGACCGCCAGGTGGTCGTCCTCGACGCCCAGGGCGAGGACGGCGTCGGCGAGTGGAACCTGATCGCCGACGCGCTGGGGATAAAGTCCATCCGCCTCGACCCGATGGCGGCCCGGGACGGCGGGGTCAAGCTCAACCCGCTGGACCCGGCGATCACCACCACCGGCCAGCTCTCGCTGCTGCGCACCATCATCGAGGTGGCGATGGGACGCGGCCTCGACGAGCGCTCCGGCTTCGCCCTGAAGGCCGCCCACGCCCACGTCATCGCGACCGTGACGGGCCGTCAGCCGGTCCTTAACGACATCATCGACACCCTGCGCAGCCCCGAACTCTCCTCGGTGGAGTCGCTCGGCGTCGGCGTCGACGAGGTCCAGGCCTGGGGCCTGGACGTGGCGCTGGTGCTGGACCGTCTGGTCGACGGCGACCTGCGCGGCATGTTCGACGGCTCCACCACCGACGGCATCGACCTCGACGCCCCGCTGATCGTCTTCGACCTCTCGCACATCGACCGCAACTCCATCGCGATGCCGATCCTGATGGCCATCGTCGGCGTCTGGCTGGAGCACACCTGGATCCGCCCCGACCGGAAGAAGCGCATCTTCCTGGTCGAGGAGGCCTGGCACATCATCAACAGCCCCTTCGTGGCCCAGCTCTTCCAGCGCCTGCTGAAGTTCGGCCGCCGCCTCGGCCTCTCCTTCGTCGCGGTCGTCCACCACCTCTCCGACGTGGTCGACGGCGCCGCCGCCAAGGAGGCCTCCGCCATCCTCAAGATGGCCTCCACCCGCACCATCTACATGCAGAAGGCCGACGAGGCCAGAGCCACCGGCCGCGTCCTCGGCCTCCCGCGCTGGGCCGTCGAGATCATCCCCACCCTCTCCCCGGGCATCGCCGTCTGGGACGTCAACGGCAACGTCCAAGTCGTCAAACACATCATCACCGAGACCGAACGACCCCTGGTCTACACCGACCGCGCCATGACCGAGGACGCAGTCGCCGAACGCCACCGCGCGGAGCGCCAACTCGCGGCGGAGCCGGGGGTCTGACGTCCCGCCAATCGGGCAGCAACCTGCTGCACCATTGGCGCCTGGGCTAGCGCTTGCCGTCCAGCACCTCGTGCGCGACCCGCGCGTCCTCGAGGTCGCGCTCGGCCCGGTCGGCCCCGAGGCGGTGAAGTCGAGCAGGTACGGATCGCGGGTCAGCTCGCGCAGCAGGTCGGCGTAGGCACCGTCCAGGCGTGTGGTGGTGCCCGGCGGCTGACGGTTCTTCGGGGGATGGAAACCCTCTCGTTACTCGCGGGGTCCTGACAGCTACGCGCGTTGACCCTAGGCTGCGGTGGTCACACCACCTCTTCGGCTCCGGTCCCACGGCGGAGCCCCAACGGTGCAGGGGAACCCTCATGTCCAACTCCGGCCGCACCGGCCGTTTCCGTCGCCCGGCGTACGCCGCGGCCGCCGCCATCGGTCTCTTCGGGACCCTGCTGGTGCCGGGCACTGCCTCGGCACACGGCTGGGACTGGGACTGGAACTGGCACAAGCCGAAGACCGAGGACCTCCAGATCCTCGCCATCAACGACCTGCACGGGAACCTCGAGCCCCCGGCCGGCTCCTCCGGCAACATCAAGGAGGTGGACCCGGCCACCGGCAAGGTGGTCGACACCCCCGCCGGCGGCATGGAGTACCTGGCCACCTCGCTGCGCCAGGCCCGCGAGGGCCACCGCAACACGGTGACGGTGGCGGCCGGTGACCTGGTCGGCGCGAGCCCGCTGGTGTCGGCGCTGTTCCACGACGAGCCCACCGTCGAGGCGCTCAACAAGGTCGGCCTGGACGTCACCTCGGTGGGCAACCACGAGTTCGACGAGGGCTACAAGGAGCTGCTGCGCCTGCAGAACGGCGGCTGCCACCCGACCGACGGCTGCTACGAGAAGGGCCGCAAGTTCCGCGGCGCCGACTTCGAGTACCTGGCCGCCAACGTCACCAACGAGAAGACCGGCCGCCCGATCCTCAAGCCGTACTGGGTGAAGAACGTCCGCGGCACCAAGGTCGGCTTCATCGGCGCGACCCTCGAGGGCACCCCGAACATCGTCACCGCCGAGGGCATCAAGGGCCTGAAGTTCGGCGACGAGATCGAGACCATCAACAAGTACGCCAAGGAGCTCAAGCGCCAGGGCGTGGACTCGATCGTGGCGCTGATCCACGAGGGCGGCTACCCGGCCTCCACCACCTACAACTACGACTGCGGCGCGGCCGGCGAGGGCATCTCCGGCCCGATCGTCGACATCGCCAAGGGCCTGGACCCGGCGATCGGCGCCATCGTCACCGGTCACACCCACAACGCCTACGCCTGCGCGATCCCGGACCCGAACGGCGTCCCGCGCTCGGTGACCAGCGCCGCCTCCTTCGGCCGGCTGTACACCGAGATCAACCTCAAGCTGGACAAGCGCACCGGCGCCATCGTCCGCCCCTCGGTGACCGCCGCCAACCACGTGGTGCGCCGCACCGTCGACAAGGCCGCGGACGTCACCGAGCTGATCGGCCGTTACAGCAAGCTGGCCGCCCCGATCGCCAACCGCCCGCTCGGCTTCATCGGCGCCGACATCAACGGCCGCGGCTCCACCGCCTACGAGAAGCCGCTCGGTGACGTGATCGCCGACGCCCAGCTCGCCGGTCTCTCCCCGGCCGACAAGGGCGGCGCCCAGATCGCCTTCATGAACCCCGGCGGCATCCGCTCCGACCTGGTCTACAAGGCCAGCGGCGCCGAGGGCGACGGCGTGGTGACCTACGGCGAGGCGTTCACCGTCCAGCCGTTCACCAACATGATGCAGGTCAAGACCCTGACGGGTGCTCAGATCGTCAAGGTCCTGCAGGAGCAGGTCAGCGGCCCGAACCAGGCCGCCCCGAAGATCCTCCAGATCTCCAAGGGCCTGACCTACACCCTCAACCTGAACAAGACCGGCGCCGACCGGATCGCGGACGTCAAGTTCAACGGCGCCCCGATCGACGTCAACGCCAAGTTCCGCGTCGCGGCCAACGAGTTCCTGCAGGGCGGCGGCGACGGCTTCCCGACCTTCACCGCCGGCACCGACAAGCTGGTCGGCGCCTCCGACCTGGACGTCTTCGCGGCCTACCTGGGCGCGAACTCCACCGCCTCGGCCCCGCTGAAGGTCCCGGCCCAGGACCGCATCAAGGTCATCGGCATCGGCGAGGACGTCAACTGACGCTCCGTCGAGGTCTGTAGCGGGGCTCCTCTCCTTCGGGAGGGGAGCCCCGCTCCTCTTTCTACGGCGCGGTGGCCTGCCCCGGCAGGCGCACGGTGGCCACCGTGCCGGGGCCGCCGTCGGTCGCCGGGCCGAGCGCGACCTCGCCGCCGGCGTCCTGGACGGCCTGCGCCACGATCGACAGCCCGAGCCCGGAGCCGGGGAGCTGGCGGGAGGACGGGGAGCGCCAGAAGCGGTCGAAGACGTACTGGAGCTCGTCCGGCGGGATGCCCGGCCCGTGGTCGCGGACGGTCAGCCGGCCGTCCTGGAGGGCGAGTTGGACGGTGCCGCCGGGCGGGGAGTACTTCACCGCGTTGTCCAGCAGGTTGATCACCGCCCGCTCCAGTCCGGGGCCGTCCCCGTGCACGTACCAGGGGTCGACGACCAGCGCGAACTGCAGGCCCGGGCCCCGGAGCCGGGCCCGCTCGACGGCGCGGTGGACGAGCTCGTGCAGGGCCACCACGGTGTGCTCGCGCTCGGGCCGGGAGGTCTCCGGGCGGGAGAGCTGGAGCAGGTCGCCGATCAGGACGGTGAGCTCCTGCATCTGGGCCTTCATGCTGCCCAGCAGCTTGGTCCTGGTCGCCTCGGGGAGCGGCCGCCCGGTGTCGTTGGAGCGGATCAGCAGGTCGACGTTGGTGCGCAGTGAGGTGAGTGGGGTGCGGAGCTCGTGCCCGGCGTCGGCGATCAGCCGGATCTGCCGCTCCCGGGAGTTGGCGAGGGCGGTCGACATCGAGTTGAACGAGGAGGACAGCCGGGCGAGTTCGTCGTCGCCGCGGACGGGGATGGTGGTGCCGACCTCCTCGGTGCGGGCGATGTGCTCCACCGCGTTGGTGAGCTGGTCGACGGGCTTGAGCGCCGAGCGCGCCACCAGCCGCCCGGTGATCCCGGCGCCGACCACGCCGAGCGCGGCCACGCCGGCGAGCAGCAGGGCCAATTGCTGGAGCGAGTCCTGGACGCTGTCGACCGGTACCGCCGTCAGCAGGGTGTAGCTCTTCAGGTTTCCCTGGGCGTCCCGGACGGAGGAGGTGGACCTCTTGACCATCGCGGGTGTGCCGTCGGCGTAGCTCCCGTCGCGGATCGTGATCCCGGTGACGACGAGGTCAGAGGGCTGCACCCTGATGGCCCGTTCCGCGCCGAGCGGGAAGCACACCCCGTCGGCGTTGACGAACTCGACGTCGAAGCGGTTGGGGAACGGATGCGAGCCGGCCTTGTCGGCGCCGGTCAGCGCCTCCGCGGCCGTCGGGGCGCAGGACAGGTTCAGGCCCGGCCCCCTGGGCAGCTGTGCGTCGGAGAGGGTCTGCTCGACCTGGCCGTACAACCGGTCCCTGACGATGAACCAGCAGGCCAGCGCCGACAGGGCGATGGCCACCGCCACGGCGGCGGCCGTGAGCATCGCGAGCCGGCTGCGCAGCGAGCGCCCCCGGTACCAGCCCGCGAGGCGGTTCACGTCGCGGCGCCGGTGGGGGTGCGGAGGGCGTAGCCGACGCCGCGGACGGTCTGGATGATGCGCGGCAGGCCGCCCTGCTCGGTCTTGCGGCGCAGGTACATCACGTAGACGTCCAGGGAGTTGGAGGAGGGCTCGAAGTCGAAGCCCCAGACCGCCTTGAGGATCTGCTCCCGGGTCAGGACCTGCCGCGGGTGGGCGAGGAACATCTCCAGCAGCATGAACTCCGTGCGGGTCAGCTCGATCGGCTTGCCGTCCCGGGTGACCTCCCTGGTCGCGGTGTTCATCCGCAGGTCGGTGAAGGCCAGCACCTCGCTGGACTCGGCCTCGGCCGAGGCCCGGGCGGCGGCCTCGCTGGCCAGGGCCGAGCGGCGGAGCAACGCCCGGACCCGGGCGAGGAGTTCGTCGAGCTCGAAGGGCTTGGCCAGGTAGTCGTCGGCGCCGACGTCCAGGCCGGTGACGCGGTCGCCGACGGCGTCGCGGGCGGTGAGCATCAGGACCGGGGCGCTGTCGCCCCGGGCCCGCATGCGGCGGACGGCGGTGAGGCCGTCCATCCGGGGCATCATGATGTCGAGCAGTACGAGGTCGGGGCGGTCGCGCTCGACCGCGTCCAGGGCCTCGAAGCCGTCGGTGGCGGTGGTCACCTCGTAGCCCTCGAAGGCGAGGCTGCTCTCCAGGGCGTCCCGGAGGGCGGGTTCGTCGTCGACCACGAGGATCCGGGCGGTGGGGCCCTGGAGTGCCTCGGCAGGGGTGCGGTCGTCGGCGGGCGGGGTCATCGGCGCGGGGCCTTTCCTCGGGCGGTCTGGCTGCTGTCATTCTCCGTCAGAGCTGCTGCCCTGCCTGGAGCTTCGGCAGTACCTGCTTGATGTCGTTGATCGGGATGGCGAAGCCGAGGCCGACGTTGCCGGCGCTGCCGGAGCCGGCGGTGGCGCTGGAGCCGCTGGCGGAGTACATCGCGGAGTTGATGCCGATGACCTGGCCGGAGGAGTTGATCAGCGGGCCGCCGGAGTTGCCGGGGTTGAGCGCGGCGTCGGTCTGCAGGGCCTTGTAGCTGGCGGTGGCACCGCTGTTCGAGGCGCTGGACCGCTGGCCGGGCAGCTGCGGGAAGCCGAAGCCCCCGTTGCCGCTGGTGGTGGAGTCGTCGACCTGGACGGTGACGGGGCGGTCCTTGGCGCTGATGATGCCGGAGGTGACGGTGCCGGTGAGGCCTTCGGGGTTGCCGATGGCGACCACCGAGTCGCCGACCTGCATGGCGTCCGAGTCGCCGAGGGTGGCGGTCTTGAGGCCGCTGACGCCGGAGGCGGTGATCACGGCGACGTCCATCGACTCGTCGGTGCCGGTGACGGTGGCCTTGGCGGTGGAGCCGTCCTTGAAGGTGACGGTGGCCTGGCCGCCGCCGCTGACGGCGCCGGAGATCACGTGGTAGTTGGTCAGGATCTGGCCGTCGGCGGTGAGCACCACGCCGGTGCCGGTGGCGGTGCCGGTGGCGGTCTTCACGGTGATCTGGACGACGGCGGGGGAGACGGCGGCGTTGATCGCGGCGACGTTCGCGGTGCCGTCGGAGTTGGAGGAGACCGGGCTGACCACGGTGGAGCCGGAGCCCGAGGCGGTGGCGGTGGAGCGGTCGCCGGCGACCACGCCGCCGGTGACGCCGCCGATCAGGGCGGCGGCCGCCGCGACGGCGGTCACCAGGGCGAGTCGGCCCTTGAGGAAGCCCTTCCTCGCGTGGCTCACCGGTACGGCGGCGGCGGGCTCGGGCTCGACGGCGGGGGTGGTCCAGTCGGCGTAGACGTAAGGACCCTGGTCTTCGGTGCTTCGCTGCTGGTCGCTCATGCCCTCCAAGCTCCGCCCGTCCGATGAGAGCCGGATGAGAGCGGGGTCAGAGGCGGCCGAGAAGCCCGTTGACTTCTCATAAAGCCTGCTCAGCCCGGGTCAGGCGTCGGTGGGGCCCCCGCAGCCGCAGGAACGGCGGATGACCAGGCGGGACGGGAAGGTCCGCACCCGCTCGGTCTCCGAGCCCGGCACCATCAGCGACTCGTCCAGCACCAGGTCGACCGCGGCCCGGGCCATCGCGTCCCGGTCGGAGGCGACGGTGGTCAGCGGCGGGTCGGCCAGCGCGGCCTCGGGGATGTCGTCGAAGCCGGCCACCGCCAGGTCCTCGGGCACCCGCAGGCCGACCTCGCGGGCGGCCCGCAGCACGCCGAGCGCCTGGTCGTCGGTGGAGCAGAAGATCGCGGTCGGGCGGTCCGGCGAGCGCAGCAGCTCGACGGCGACCTCGTACGCGCCGTAGCGGTGGAACGGGGCGTCCACCAGGTTGGGCTCGACCGGGAGGCCGTGGGCGGTCATGGCCCGCTCCCAGCCCTCGACGTGGTCGATGACCGGGTCGCCGGGGGCGGGGGACTCGACCGGGCCGCCGAAGCAGACCACGGAGGCGTGCCCGTGCTCCTCCAGCAGGTGGCGGACGGCGGTCTCGGCGCCGCCGACGTCGTCGGTGGTGACGGCCACGTCGTCGATCGCCTCGGGGCGGCGGTGCAGCAGCACCACCTTGGCGCCCTCCATCGCGGCGAACTCCTCGGCGGCCCGCTGCGAGGGGCCCTGGCTGACCAGGATCAGGCCGGAGACCCGCATGCCGAGGAAGGCGCGGACGTAGTGCACCTCGCGGTCGTCCACGTAGTCGGAGTTGCCGATCAGCACCAGCTTGCCGCGCTCGGAGGCGGCGCGTTCCACCGCGTGCGCCATCTCGGCGAAGAAGGGCTGGCGGGCGTCGGGGACGACCATGCCGATCAGGTTGGTGCGCCGGGAGGCCATCGCCTGGGCGACGCTGTTCGGCCGGTAGCCGAGCTGCTCGATCGCCGCGAGCACCTTCTCCTTGGTCGCGGGCGCGACCGGGCGCGGCCCGTTGTTGATGACGTAGGAGACGACCGCGGTCGAAGTCCCAGCCAGTCGGGCTACATCGTCGCGCGTCACCTTGGCCACGGGGGGAGTCTACGCGGGTGGCTCGCGGTCGGAAGGGGGGATACCCGCCGTCCGGCCGACCGGCCCCGGACGAGCCGGGGCACAGTCGGACAGATCGGACGCGCGGTCGCTCGGTCCGGCGGGAATCCGACGGGCCGTCAGGCGTCCTGGGTGGTCCGCTCGGCCGCCCGCTCGCCCTTGTCCGGGACGACGAAGCGGTAGCCGACGTTGCGCACGGTGCCGATCAGCTGCTCGTGCTCGACGCCGAGCTTGGCCCGCAGCCGCCGCACGTGCACGTCCACCGTCCGGGTGCCGCCGAAGTAGTCGTAGCCCCAGACCTCCTGGAGCAGCTGGGCCCGGGTGAAGACCCGGCCCGGGTGCTGCGCCAGGTACTTGAGGAGCTCGAACTCCTTGAAGGTGAGGTCCAGCACCCGGCCCTTGAGCTTGGCCGAGTAGGTGGCCTCGTCCACCGAGAGGTCGCCGTTGCGGATCTCCATCGGGCTGTCGTCGACGGCCACCTGGAGGCGGCCCATGGCGAGCCGGAGCCGGGCCTCGACCTCGGCCGGGCCGGCCGTGTCCAGCAGCACGTCGTCGATGCCCCACTCGGCGGTGACGGCGGCCAGGCCGCCCTCGGTGACCACCAGGATCAGCGGGCAGCCGATGCCGGTGGAGCGCAGCAGCTGGCAGAGGCTGCGGATCTGCGGCAGGTCGCGCCGGCCGTCGACCAGGATCACGTCGGCCGAGGGGGTGTCCACCAGGGCGGAGCCCTCGGCGGGGGCGACGCGGACGTTGTGCAGCAGGAGTCCGAGGGCGGGCAGCACCTCGGCGGAGGGCTGCAGGGCGTTGGTGAGGAGCAGGAGTGAACTCATACCCGGTGGTCCCCTTTCCGGGTCGTCGCGGACGTGGCCGGCGGTCCTGACGGAGCGTCGGCCACGGAGCAGGTGGGGGTGGGGACGTCCGAGGGGCGAGACACGACCGGTTCGGGGGTGAACAGTGCGGGCCGGGGCGCACGCGCGGGGTCCCGCAACCCCTGGTGCTCCGTCACTGCCCTGCTCATCCGCGAACCTTCCGGTCTGCTCCCGCCGCACACCGCCCGTCCGCGCCCCGCACGTCCTTGTGCGGTTTGGGCCGGGCGGCCCCCCGGGACGGCCGGCGCGGGTGGGGCGCCGGCCTCCGGAGGCCATCCGTACGTGACGTCCTGAAAGCACAAAAGGACCCGGGGGCGACTCTGCCCAGGTCCCTCTCTGCGCACGAGAATAGCCGACCACCCCTCGCCGGGGGAGGGGCGCGCGACGATGCCTGGGCCACACCGGGGCCGTTCGGGCGTGACCCGGGGGCGCTCCGCGCCGTTCTCCCGGTGCCGCGCGCGCCGTGCGCGAGCAGCGGCATTGCGGCATCCGGGGCGGGCCGGTCCATCATGGGAGCCGCACCGGCCGCACCGTACGTGTACACCTTTGGCGTGGGTGCCCCGGCAGCAGGGCCGGGGTGCCGCACCGGGCGGGGACGTAGGAGGAGGACAGCCATGACGGCGACCGCGGACCACACTTCCACCCCGCGGGTGACGGACCCGGGGGCCGCCCGGGTGACCGTGCGGTACTGGGCGGCGGCCAAGGCCGCCGCCGGTCTGGCGGAGGAGGAGGTGCCCGCGACCACCCTCGCCGAGGCCCTCTCGGCCATCCGTGGGCGCCACCCCGACAACACCCGCCTGCACCAGGTGCTGGCGCACTGCTCCTACCTGGTCGACGGCGAGCAGGTCGGCAACCGCGACCACGCCACCGTCGACCTCCCGCCCGGCGCCACCGTCGAGGCCCTCCCGCCCTTCGCCGGCGGCTGACGGGCCTCCGGCCCTGGAGCGGCCTCGGGGCCGAAGGCCCCAGGGGCGCGAGGAACTGCGCGCAGGGGAACGGCACCAAGTGCAACCGGCTGACGGGCCCCGATCTCACGCCGGTCCGCCTTCCGGACTCGCGCAGTTCCCCGCGCCCCCGGGATTACCAATTTTCGAGGAGCACCACATGACCCTCACAGCTGATCCGATCCGTCGGAGCGGGACGCCGATCGTCGAGCCCGGGTTGCCGGTGGCCGGGCTGACCGCGGGGCTGTGCGCCTTGGTGGCGGCGGCGTCGCTGGCCGGCGGGAGGTACGGGCTGGCCGCGGGGCTGACGGTGGCTCAGGGGCTGACCGCGGTGGGGTGGTTCAGGCTGCACGGGATGTGGCCGGCCCGGCAGGGGATCGCGGCGGTGGCGCTGGCGGGCGTGGTGGCGGACCTCGCGGTGCTGGGTGCCGGGGCGGTGGGGCTGCTGGGTGCGCTCGGGACGTACCTGGTCGCGGTGCTGGTCTGGCAGACCTTCCGGCCGTCCGATCCGGCCGAGCGGTTCTACGCCCTGACGGTGCTGGCCTCCGGCGTGGTGCTGGCCGGGCTGGAGGCCTCGCTGCTGCTGGGCGGCCACACCCCGGCCGCGCTGCTGGCGGTGGCGGTCGCGGTGCTGCTGGCGGCCACCCCGGCCCCGGCGGCGGTGGCCGCCGCCGCGGCGCTGCTGCTCGGCGCCACCGCCGGGGTGCTGGCGGGCGGTCCGCCGGTGCAGGCGGTGCTGGTGACGGTCGGCGCCCTGGTCGGGCGGCGGGTGGCCTCGTACGATTTCCCGTCGAGGTTCGTGCACTTCACCGCCGGGGTGGTGCTGCCGGTGGCGGTGGCCGCCCCGCTGGCCTGGATCGGGTTCGCGCTCCCGCTCTGACGTCCGCCTGTCGAGACGCGGTGTCCATGACGATCGCCGCCGCGGCCTCCGGGCGCCCCGCCGGGCGGCCCGGGCCGTGCCGCTGAGCGGCGCAGTCCGGCGGAATCCCGGAATGTGAGCGGATTCGTCTCAGCATTCGACATGCTGATGACAGCGGCCGTTTCGGTTCCCTAGCATCGTCGGCATGAAGCGACAGGCGGACCTCACGAAGCGGCGGGCGGTAGACCTGTGCCGCGTGTCCGCCTGCCTGTGTCGAATGCGCTGACCGGGCGGTTCTGACCGGTACGTCCGGCCCCGTCCACCCCGCCGAGCACCTCTGGCCTGGTATTTCCTGCCGTGGCCGACTCGGCCTCCCGATCTCTTGCCCCATCCCGGCTGCACCCACCCGTGTCTCGTCATACGAGACGACGTTCGGTACGGGCTGCCGCCGGGCGCTGCCCGCACACACCTTCCGCAGTACCGCCCCCGGATGGAGACACCACCATGAGCCGCAGTGACGTCCTGGTCGACGCCGACTGGGTCGAGGCCAACCTCGACAACCCGAAGGTCGTCGTCGTCGAGGTCGACGAGGACACCGCCGCGTACGACCTGAACCACATCCGCAACGCCGTCCGGATCGACTGGAAGCAGGACCTGCAGGACCCGGTCCGCCGCGACTTCGTCGACCAGGCCGGTTTCGAGGCGCTGCTCTCCAAGAAGGGCATCGGCAACGACGACATCGTGGTGCTCTACGGCGGCAACAACAACTGGTTCGCCTCGTACGCCTACTGGTACTTCAAGCTCTACGGCCACGGCGACGTCCGCCTGCTGGACGGCGGCCGCAAGAAGTGGGAGCTGGACGCCCGCGAGCTGGTCGCCGAGGTGCCCGAGCGCGCCGCGACCGAGTACAAGGCCCAGGAGCAGGACAAGTCCATCCGCGCCTTCCGCGACGACGTGGTGAACGCGATCGGCACCCTCAACCTGGTCGACGTCCGCTCGCCCGACGAGTTCGCCGGCCGCCTGCTCGCCCCGGCCCACCTGCCGCAGGAGCAGTCGCAGCGCCCGGGCCACGTCCCGTCCGCCCGCAACATCCCGTGGGCCAAGAACGCCAACGACGACGGCACCTTCAAGTCGGACGACGAGCTCGCGGCGCTCTACACCGCCGAGGGCGTCGACCTGGCGAAGGACACCATCGCCTACTGCCGCATCGGCGAGCGCTCCGCGCTCACCTGGTTCGTGCTGCACGAGCTGCTCGGCCAGACCAACGTCAAGAACTACGACGGCTCGTGGACCGAGTACGGCAGCCTGGTCGGCGTTCCGATCGAGCTCGGCGACAACTGAGCCTCGGCGCTCGAACCGTAAGGAAGGAAGACAGACATGTGCGGTGCGAAGGCCGGCGGCCCCGACCTGGCAGGAGTTGACGTGGCCAAGGAGACGATCATCCAGGGTTCCGTGACCCGCGACGGCGAGCCCGTCAACGGTTACGTCCGCCTCCTCGACGAGGGTGGCGAGTTCACGGCCGAGGTGCCCACCTCGGCGACCGGGCAGTTCCGCTTCTTCGCCCGTCCGGGCAAGTGGACGCTGCGCGCGCTGGTCCCGGGCGCGACCGTGGACCGCGTCGTGGTCGCCTCCCAGGGCGCCCAGACCGAGGTCGCGATCGCGGTCTGAGGACCCGTCACGACCACGGCGCCACCCGTGGCAGACGGCGGCCCCGTCACCCCCGAACAGGGGGAGGCGGGGCCGTCCGCGTGCCGGGCGTCGGTTTCCGCACCCCGTAGGGTGGTTGCCCCGCGACCTACCCGCCGGTTCTCATTGGAGGGGAGAGAACCGGGGGACACGGGGGAGTGCGATGACGGGGGCAAGGGTGGCGCCGTTGGCCGGGGACGACCCGGTCCGGCTGGGGCCGTACCGGCTGCTCGGGCGGCTGGGCGCCGGCGGCATGGGCCGGGTCTACCTGGCCCGCGAGGACGGGCCGGACGGCAGGCTGGCGGCCGTCAAGACGCTGCTGCCGGAGGGCAGCCGCGACGAGGTGGACCGGCACCGGTTCGCCCGCGAGGCCAGGCTGGCCCAGCGGGTGGAGAGCGAGCACACCGTCCGGGTGCGCGGCGCCGATCCGGACGGCGACCCGCCGTGGCTGGCCCTCGACTACGTACCGGCGCCCTCGCTCGGCGAACTGGTCCGCACCGCCGGGCGGCTGCCCGGCTCCGCCGTCCGCTGGCTGGCCGCCGGGACGGCCGAGGCGCTGATGGTGCTGCACGCGCACCGCATCGTGCACCGCGACGTGAAGCCCTCCAACATCCTGCTGCCGCTGGACGGCCCCCGGCTGATCGACTTCGGCATCTCGCACGCCGCCGACCTCACCCGCACCGGCCTCACCCTCGGCACCCTCACCTTCACCTCGCCCGAACAGGCCCGGGGCGAACGCTCGGAGGCCGCCTCCGACGTCTACTCGCTCGGCGCCACCCTGTTCCACCTCGCGGTCGGCCGCCCTCCGTACCCGGACCACCACGACACCCTCCAGCTGCTCGCCCTGGTGCAGCACAACCGGCTCGACCTGACCGGCCTCCCCAAGGAACTGACTCCGCTGGTCCGCCCCTGCCTGGCCGCCGCACCCGGCGACCGGCCCACCCCCGCAGAGCTGCACGCCGCCTTCCTCGCCTCGCTGGACGGCCTCCCGGTCTCCTCCAGCGGCAGCCGCTGGCTCCCACCGCGCTGGACCGCCCTGATCGACGCGTACGAGCGGCGCGGCCGCGAGCTGGAGCTCGCCCACCCGTCCGGCGGCGAGTCGGCACCCACCAGGCTCGGACGGGTCCGGCGTCCCGGTTACGTCCCGGCTCCGCCGACGCCCGCAGCGCCGACACCCGCAGCGCCGATGCCCGCAGCGCCGATGCCCGCAGCGTCGACGCCTGAGCCGGCGCCGGCTCTGCCCGCCACACCGCCACCCGCCCCTGCGGCACCCGTCGGGCCGTCACCTGTCGGACCGTCACCCGCCGCGCCGGCACCGGATGTTCGGCCGCAGTCCGCTGCCCGACCGCCCGCAGCGGCCCCGGGGCCCTCGGCGCCGCCGCCCGTCACCACCCTCCCGCTCCGACGGCCGTCCGTCCCGCCGCAGTCTCCCGTCCCGTCCCAGTTCCCGCCGCCGTCCTGGCCGGCACCCGCACCCGTGCCGGCGGCACCCGGGCCGGACAGCCGCCCGCCGCAGCGGCCCGAGCGGCCCGAGCGGCCCGAGCGGCCCGAGCGGCCGCGCGCCCGCTGGTGGCCCGTCCTGCTGGCCGGGGTGCTGGTGTTCGTGATCGCCGCCGGTGCCGTCCTGCTGCGTCCGTGGCAGTGGGGCGAGGGCGGCGGGCCGGGCGACACCCCCGGGGCCCACGGCACCACGCCGCCCGTCTCCGCGCCGGCCACCCCGCCCACCGACGACCCGGGGCTGATCGCCAACCTGGCCTTCCAGGGCGTCGCGGCCGGCGAGTGCCTGAGCACCCACCGGCTGCCGGGCGGCACCTGGTCCACCCCGTTCCCGGAGGAGGTGCCGTGCGGCTCGGCCGAGGCGCGCCTCAAGGTCCTCGCGGCCCTCCCGGGCACCAGCGCCAAGGGCTGTCCGGACGGCGCGGGCCGGGGCTCCTGGGTGCACGCGGCGCCGATGGCCGAGACCACGCTCTGCCTGGAGCGCAGGTACCGGGAGGGCGAGTGCTTCCCGGTGAAGGGCACGGACGGGGATCCGCAGCTGCGGGCGGAGGACCTGCTCGGCAGTTGGCCGTGCGACGGGGCGCCCGCCGGGGCCGAGGGCTACGACGGCGCGCTGCGGATCACCGCCGTGCACCCGGGCCCGGTGCCGGACGGCGGCTGCCGCCGCGGCACGGACGACCAGGCCGTCTACCGCCAGTTGGAGGTGAACGGCGGCACCGTCCTGTGCACCACCCGGGTCTGACCCCGGCGGCCTTGCCGACGGCCGTACGGTGGAGGGGTGAGGCAACGCCGGAGGCACTTCTGGTACTTCGTCATGATGGGCGTCTGCCTGGGGACGTTCGTCCTGGCCTGGGGCGTGGTGCGCCTGTGGTCCGTGCCGGCCGCGATCGGCATGTGCGTGTTCGCCGCGGTGATCCCGCCGGTGGCCGCTGTCTTCGCCAACAAGCGCGACCCCGAGGACGATTGGTGGAACGACCCGCGCTGGGACGACCCGAAGTGGGACGATCCCGGCCACGACCGGGACCACCCCGACCACGAGGACGGTCAGTAGAGAGGACGGTCAGTAGACCAGCGCCTGGACGTCCTCGGCCATGACCTCCTGCACGAAGACCTGCGCCCCGGCGATCCGGGCGCCCTCGATCAGGTCCTTCTCCTCGATGCCCCGGCGCGCCGCGCACTGGGTGCAGAGGGTGACCTGACCGCCCGCCAGCACCGACTCCAGCAAGTCCGGCAGCGGTGCGGCGTGCGGGAGCTCGAACTCGGCGGCCCGCCCGGGCAGCACGAACCAGGAGGCCTCGCCGGTCAGCCAGAGCGAGACCTCGACGCCGCTGGCGACGGCGACCGCCGCCACCGTGAAGGCCTGCGAGCAGCGCTCCGGAGCCTCGGGACCGGCGGTGACCTTGATGACCAGCTTCTTCGGCATGCTGACACCCTATAAGTCGGTTCGGGCCAGGTGGCGGGGCTCACCGAGATCCCCGCACAACGGGCCGATAGACTCGTGGCCGTCCTGTTCAGTCTCCGCAACGCCGCAACTGGGAGCGCCTCGTGTCCGGTCTGGAATACTTCTTCGACGGCCTGCTCGTCCTGATGGCCGTCCTGATCACCTGGTTCGCCATCTTCTCCGTCATGAAGCTCTACCAGGGCCAGCGCTGACCACTGCCGTACGGTTGAGGCACCACACCGACGACAGCGACCAGGAACATGATCGAGATCCCTTCTGACCTCCACCCGGACGTCGTTTCGCTGGCCTTCCTCCTCGGCACCTGGGAGGGCGCGGGCGTCTACGACTTCCCCGGCACGGAGAAGTGCAACTTCGGCCAGGAGATCGTGTTCCGGCACGACGGCCGGGCCTTCCTCGAGTTCCGCTCCCGCAGCTGGGAGCTGGACGCCGAAGGCGAGAAGATCCGCCCGCTCGAGACCGAGCACGCCTTCTGGCGGGTCACCACCAACCAGCACGGCACCAGCGGCGAGCGCGAGATCGAGGTGTCCTCGGTCCGCGACGACGGCACCGTGGAGATCTGGTACGGCAAGCTGCACGACGGCAAGCCGCAGATCGACCTGGCCACCGACGCGGTCGCCCGGATCAGCGACGAGGTCCGCTACTCCGGCGGCAAGCGCCTGTACGGGCTGGTCAACGGCGAGGACCTGGCCTGGGTCGGCGAGAAGTCCGCGCCCGAGGTGCCGCTGCGCCCGTACATGTCGGCGCAGCTCAAGAAGGTGCTCAACCCGGCGAAGCTGATCCAGGACATCGCGGACCTGCCGGACGACGGCATCGCGTTCTTCCGCTGAGCCGTCCGGATGCAAGCCCGACGAGGTAGGGACCGGCCCGTCGGCCGGTCCCTACACTTGTCGCCACGACCTCGACGAGACCCAGGGCAGGCACCGTGGCGGACACCGAGACCCCCTCCGACTGGAAGGCCGACCTGCGCGAGCGCGGGTACCGGCTCACTCCGCAGCGCCAGCTGGTGCTGGAGGCGGTCGACCGGCTGGACCACGCGACCCCGGACGACATCCTGCACGAGGTCCGCAAGACCGCCAGCGGCATCAACATCTCCACCGTCTACCGGACCCTGGAGCTGCTGGAGGAGCTGCGCCTGGTCTCGCACGCGCACCTCGGCCACGGCGCCCCGAGCTACCACCTGGCGGGCCGTCACCACCACCTCCACCTGGTCTGCCGGGACTGCGACTCGGTCATCGAGACCGACACCGCGATCGCCGCGCCGCTGGTGGAGAGCCTGAGGGCGGCGCACGGCTTCGACACCGACCTCAAGCACTTCGCCATCTTCGGCCGCTGCGCCGACTGCACCGCCGAACTCGAACGGGCACAGTCGTAAGCTTGCGGGCATGAAGAGTCCGCTGCTTGCCCTGCCCGGTGCCGTCCCCGCCGAAGGAGCCGACGAGGGGGTGGCCGCGCACTACGGCGACCTCTTCCGCGAGCAGCGCGAACTGGCCGCCGGGCGCGGCTTCGTGGACCTCTCGCACCGGGGCGTGGTCACCGTCACCGGTGCCGACCGGCTCTCCTGGCTGCACCTGCTGCTCACCCAGCACGTCTCGGCGCTCCCGGCCCAGCAGGCCACCGAGGCGCTGATCCTCTCCCCGAACGGGCACGTCGAGCACGCGCTCTACCTGGTGGACGACGGCGAGACCACCTGGGCGCACGTGGAGCCGGGCACCCAGGAGGCGCTGATCGCCTACCTGGAGAGCATGAAGTTCTTCTACCGGGTCGAGGTCGCCGACCGCACCGGCGAGCTCGCCGTGGTGCACCTGCCGGCCGGTTCGGCCGCCTCCGCCGAGGGTGCCCTCGCGGTGCGCGAACTCCCCTACGGGCGGGACCTGTTCGTGCCGCGCGCCGAGCTGGAGTCGCTGGCGGCGGGCTACGGCCCGGCGGCCGGGGTCTGGGCGTACGAGGCGCTGCGGATCGAGGGGCACCGGCCCCGGCTGGGCTTCGAGACCGACCACCGGACCATCCCGCACGAGGTGGACTGGCTGACCAGCGCCGTGCACCTGCAGAAGGGCTGCTACCGGGGCCAGGAGACGGTCGCCCGGGTGCACAACCTCGGCCGCCCGCCGCGCCGGCTGGTCTTCCTGCACCTGGACGGCACCGAGGAGAAGCTCCCCGCGCACGGCGCCGAGGTGCTGCGGCCCGGCCAGGACCGCCCGGTCGGCTTCGTCACCTCCTCGGCCCGCCACCACGAGCTGGGGCCGATCGCGCTGGCCCTGGTGAAGCGGAACGTGCCGGTGGAGGAGGTGCTGCTCGCGGACGGCGTCCCGGGCAGCCAGGACGTGATCGTCCCCGCCTGACCGTCCCTCAGATCTCCAGCAGCACGGTGAACGGCCCGTCGTTCACCAGGCTGACCTTCATGTCCGCGCCGAACCGCCCGGTGGCCACGGTGGCCCCCAGCGCCCGGAGCTCGGCCACCACGGCGTCCACCAGCGGCTCGGCCTTCGGGCCGGGCGCGGCGGCGTTCCAGGTGGGGCGGCGGCCCTTGCGGGCGTCGCCGTAGAGCGTGAACTGGCTGATGACCAGCAGCGGCGCGTCGATGTCCGAGCAGCTCTCCTCGGTGTCCCCGTGGGAGAACAGCCGCAGCGTCCAGAGCTTGCGGGCCAGTTGGGCCGCCTTCTCCGGGGTGTCCTCGTGCGTCACGCCGACCAGGACGCAGAGCCCCGGGCCCTCGATCGCGCCGACCGTCTCGCCGTCCACCGTCACGGCCGCCTCGGCGGCCCGCTGCACCACTGCTCGCATGCGGCACATTCTGCCCCAGGCGTCACAGCGCGCCCCCGGCGCGTGGACGGACCCCGCACGCCGGGGGCGCGCGGAGCCCGGCGGACGAGCCCCCGCGCGGCCTGCGGATTGTCCTCGTCGTATCAGCCACCCCCCTTCGCCAGGGGGCCGTTCGGGGGTACGGGCGGTGCGAGGGACGGCTGCGGATGGCACGCTGTGGACGGCGCGCGGGCGGCCCCTGTTCGGAGGTTTCGAACGCACGCATCCCTCGCACGGGTGGTCTCCTCCTCCGCCGGGAACCCTCGGCACCGGGCGGTCGTGCACGGGGTGACGGGGCGTCAGGGGGAGGTACGGTGACCGGAACAGCGGCAGGTGGTTGGTTGATGGACGCGAGCAGCACGGCCCACGACGAGCAGGCGTACGGGCTCACCGGCCTGGGGCTGGAGCGGCTGCGGCTGATCCGCCGGGACGCCCAGGACCAGGAGGCCGACCTCTCCTACCTGCGCCGGCTGCTGCACGGGCGCCTGGACATCCTGCGGGCCGAGCTGGAGCGCCGCCGGCTGGCCGCCGACCGCCCGGAGGCGGACGACCTGCTCGGCCGGCTGCCGTCGATCCTGGCCGACGCCCCGTCAGGGGTGCGCCGGCCCGCCCGGCACCTGCGGATGGGCCCGCCGCGCGGCGAGCGCTACCAGCGGGAGGCGGACGCCCTGATGGGCGACGTCCAGCTGGCCGACCTCGGGGCGCACGGCACCGAGGAGCTGCTGGCCGCGGTGGAGCGGCTGACCGTGCACGAGCGGGAGGTCTCCGGCCGACGCCAGGCGCTCCAGCGGCGGGCCGACGACTGCAGCGCGGAGATCACCCGCCGGTACCGGGAGGGCGAGGCCCGGGTGGACGACCTGCTGGCCGGGGGCTGACCGGAGGCCGACCGGGGCGACCCGACCCGGGCGGCCGCGTGCACGTGCGGCGGGCACCCGGCTGGGGCACGGTGGGTTGGTCGGGGGACCGTCCACGGACTCGCCGTCCGCAGAGCAGGGAGCCAGCCATGACCGACCACGTCTACCGGGTCACCGAGATCGTCGGATCCTCCACCGAGAGCGTGGACGCCGCCATCCGCAACGGCGTCGGCCGCGCCGCCCGCACCCTGCGCAACCTCGACTGGTTCGAGGTGACGCAGATCCGGGGCCACCTCGCCGACGGTGAGGTGGCGCACTTCCAGGTCGGCCTGAAGGTCGGCTTCCGCCTCGACGACGAGGACTGAGGGCTGACGGGAGGTCAGCTCCTCGGCTCCCGGGCCGGCAGCACCAGCGGCGCGCCGGTCCCGGGGTGGGGGAGGACCTCCACGGGGTGGCCGTAGACCTCGCTGAGCAGCCCCGCGGAGAGCACCTCGGCCACCGGCCCGTCGGCCGCCGGAAGGCCCCGGGCGAGCAGGGTGATCCGGTCCGCGTAGGCGGCGGCCAGCGAGAGGTCGTGCAGCACGACCACCACCGCGTCCCCGGCGGCGGCCCGCTCCCTGGCCACCCGGAGCACCAGCTCCTGGTGGCGCAGGTCGAGCGCCGCCGTCGGCTCGTCCAGCAGCAGCACGGCGGCCCGCTGGGCCAGCACCCGGGCCAGCGCCACCCGGGCCCGCTCGCCGCCGGAGAGCGCGGTGAACGGCCGCTCGGCGAAGGCGGTGGACTCGGTGGCGGCCAGCGCCTCGGCCACCGCCGCCTCGTCCTGCGCCTCGGCCGCCGTCCCGGCCCACGGGGCGCGGCCCATCCGGACCACCTCCCCGGCCGTGAACGGGAAGGTGAGGGCCGAGGACTGCGGCAGCAGCGCACGGTGCAGGGCGAGTTCGGCCGGCCGGTAGGAGCCGAGCGGGCGGCCCAGCAGCCGCACCTCGCCGGCCGTCGGGGCGTTGTCCCCGGCCAGCACCGAGAGCAGGGTGGACTTGCCCGCCCCGTTCGGGCCGAGCAGCGCCAGCACCTCCCCGGCGCGCACCACCAGGTCCACCCCGCCCAGGAGTTCGCGCCCGCCGAGGCTCAGCCGCAGCCCCTCGGTGACGAGCACCTCGGTGCCCGGCGCGGGGCGCTCCGGCACCTGCCGCCGCGGCCGCCTCATGCCCAACCTCCCTGCTTGGTACGGGTCCTGCGGAGCAGCCAGAAGAAGAACGGGCTCCCGATCAGCGCGGTGAGCACCCCGAGCGGCAGCTCGGCGGGCTGGGCCAGGGTGCGCGCGGCCAGGTCGCCGAGCAGCAGCACCAGGGCGCCGGCCAGGGCGCTGCCGGGCAGCAGGAAGCGGTGGCCGGGGCCGGCCAGCATCCGCAGCAGGTGCGGGACGACCAGGCCGACGAAGCCGATCACGCCGCTGACCGAGACGGCGGCGGCGGTGAGCAGCGCGACCACGGTGATCAGCACCAGGCGCATCCGCTCCACGTCCACGCCGAGGTGCCGGGCCGGGCGCTCGCCGAGCGCCAGCAGGTCCAACTTCCGTGCGTACAGTGGCGCGACGGCCAGCCCGAGCAGGGCGAAGGGGAGCACGGCGAGCACCTTGCCCCAGGTCGCCTGGGCCAGTGAGCCGAGCTGCCAGAAGGTCACCTGGCTGATCGCGGCGGAGTCGGCGGTGAACAGGAAGAGGCCGATCAGCGCACCGCAGAAGGCGTTCACCGCGACGCCGGTGAGCACCAGGGTGACCACCTCGGTCCGGCCGCCGGAGCGGGAGAGGGCGTAGACCGCGAAGACGGTGGCCAGGCCGGATCCGAAGGCGAAGACGGTGACGGTCCAGCCGCCCAGCGCGTCCAGGCCGAGCACGATGCAGGCCACCGCGCCGACCGCGCCGCCGGAGGAGACCCCGATCACGCCGGGCTCGGCCAGCGGATTGCCGAAGACGCCCTGCATCAGCGCGCCGGCGCAGCCCAGGGAGGCACCGACCAGCAGGGCCAGCACCACCCGGGGGAAGCGCACGTTCCACAGCACCGACTCGGGGACCCGCTCCAGGGCGTGGCCGCCGAGGCCCAGGCGGTGCGCGACGGAGGCCAGCACGTCGCCCAGCGGCACCTGGTAGGCGCCGGTCCCGGCGGCCAGCAGGGCGGCGAGCAGCAGGGCGAGGGCCAGGCCGGCCGTGAGCAGGGTGGAGCGGTCCGGGCGCCGGGCCTTCGAGGGGGCGGTGGCGGCCGCGAGCGGGCGGTCCTGAAGGGCGGTCACTTCCCGGCCCCGTAGAGCTGGGAGGCGATCGAGGTCAGCACCTGCGGGGTGCGGGGGCCGTAGCTGAGCAGTTCGCCGTCCGGGATCGAGACCACCCGGCGGTCCAGCCCGGCCGGGGTCTGGGCCACGCCGGGGAGCTTGAGCAGCCCGTCCACGCCGCCGACCGACTCCAGGCCCTTGCCCATCACCAGGACGGCGTCCGGGGCGGCCTTGACCAGGGCCTCGCTGGTGAGCGGCGTGAAGTCGCCGGTCAGCCCGGCGGCGGTGCCCGCGTCGCTGCCGCCGACGGCCTCGATCAGCGAGACGGCGCCGGAGTCCGGGCCGCCGAGCAGGAAGACCGAGGCGCTGCCGCGCAGGTAGAGGAAGGCCACCTTGGGGTGCCTGCCGTCGGCCTTGATCCCGGCCCGGACCTCGGCGGTACGGGCGGCCGTGCGCTCCGTCAACTGCCGTCCGGCGTCCGGGACCCCGAGGGCGGCGGCCACCTTGGCGATCCGCAGGTCCACGTCGGAGAGCCGCTTGGCGTCGTCCAGCACCACCAGCGGCACCCCGGCGGCCCGGATCTGGGCCACCGCCTCGGCGGGGCCGGTGGAGCGGTCGGCCAGCACCAGGGTGGGGCGCAGCGAGAGCACGCCCTCGGCCGAGACGTCGTGGGCCTGGGTGATCACGGGTAGGGCGGCGGCCTGCTCGAAGGTGGTGGAGACGTCCCGGGCCACCACCTTCGAGCCCAGGCCGAGGGAGAAGACCAGTTCGGCCAGGCTGCCGTTGAGCGGCACGATCCGCTCGGCGCTGGCGACGGTGACCTGGCGGCCGTCGACCGAGTCGACCGTGACCGGCAGCACCGGGGCGGGGGTCACGGCGAGCGGCTCGACCCGGTCGGGGACGGCGGCCGCGGCGGTCGTGGGGGTGGGCGTCCCGGCGCCGGCGGCGCCGCAGCCGACGGCGGTAGCGAGCAGCAGGGCGAGGCCCAGCGCGCGGGCGCGGATTCGGTGGTTCGCCGTCAACTGGTGCTCCTCGTCGGGGTGCTGACACCTCCGGGCGCTTGAACGCGGGGTGGACCCGGGGTGACTCTTGACGCATATATTAGGTTAGCCTTACCTCAGAAACGCAAGGGGGGGTTCCCTCGGAACCCGCCGTGCCTTGCCGCACCCCGCCGACCTGGAGCGCTCCGCCATGCCCTTCTCGTCCCGCCTGCGCCGCCTCGCCGCGACCCTGGTCACGGCGCTCGCCGCCCTGCTGACCCTGGCGGTGCCGACGGCCTCCGCCGCCCCCGGCACGGTCTCCGGCGGACGGCTCGACTGGGGCATCAAGCACTCCTTCCTCAGCTACGTCACCGGCCCGATCGCCAAGGGCAGTTGGAGCCTGACCGGCGGCGCCGCCACGGTCGGCGGGGACACCTTCCGGTTCCACTCGGCCACCGGGACGTACGACCCGGAGAGCGGTGCACTCACCGCCGCGCTCTCCGGCGGGGTCACCTTCAAGGGCCACGAGACCGACGGCACCTTCGCCCTCGACATGAAGCTGAGCCGGTTCACCGTGAAGGCCGGCTCCGGCAGCGGCGGGCTCTACGCGGACGTGGTCAGCAAGGCCAAGGACACCGGCACGGTGAGCAGCGCGAGCCAGGTGAAGCTGGCCGAGCTCGGGCTCGGCGGGATCGACCTGCGCGGCCAGGGCGGCACGATCACCCTGTCCAACGTGCCCGCCACGCTCACCGGCTCCGGGGCCACCGCCTTCGGCAACTTCTACCCGGCCGGGACGGAGCTCGACCCGCTGACCCTCTCGGTCAACGTCAAGGCGGCCGCCGCGCCCACCCCGAGCGCGACCCCGACGCCGAGCGCCACGGCCAAGCCCACCGACACCCCCGCGGCCACCACCGCCCCGTCCGAGAGCGCCACCGCGGCACCTGCCGCGACCCGCACCGAGTTCGCCAACGGCGCGCTGGACTGGGGCGTGCGGCGCACCTTCCGGGACTACGTCACCGGCACCATCGCCAAGGGCGGCTGGCAGCTGGACGGCGGTGCGGCCGACGGCGGCGCCTTCTTCCGCTGGACCCCGGCGAAGGGCTCGTACGACCCGGCCACCGGAGAACTGGCCGCCGCCTTCACCGGCACGGTCCGCTTCCGGGGCATGGAGAGCGGCGGCGCGTACGGCCTCGACCTGGCCCTGACCGCCCCGACCGTGAAGGTCGCGGGCGGGAAGGGCACGCTGGCCGCCGACGTCTCCGGCAGGACCGCCAACGGCGAGGCCCAGCAGCTGTCCGGCGTGGTGCTGGCCACCTTCGACGCCGCCGGCCTCAAGCCCGAGGGCGGTCTGCTCAAGGCCGCCGAACTCCCGCTCGCCCTCACCGAGGAGGGCAGCAAGGCCTTCGGCGGGCTCTACCCGGCCGGCACCGCCATGGACCCGCTGGGCTTCGCCGTGGCCCTCGACCCGGCCGCCGTCCTGCCGCCGCTGCCGGACCTCGGCTCCGTCCCGCCCACCGCCCCGGCGAGCCCCTCCACGGGCGCCCCGGCCACCCCCGTGGCCGCCGCTTCGGACTCCTCCTCCGGCTGGGTGCCGGCCGCCGTGATCGGCGGCGTGCTGGTGGCCGGAGCCGCCGTGGGCACCACCCTGCTGGTCCGCCGCCGCCGGGCCGCCTGAACTCCCCTTCCTCTCCCCCCGCTTGAAGGAGCATCACCGTCATGCCCGTCACTCCCACCGCCACCCGTCGCAACCGCACCCCGCTCCCGGCCCTGGCCGCCGCCGCGATAGGCCTCGGCCTGACGGCCGTCGGCGTGCCCAGCCTGGCCTTCGGGGCTCCGGCCAAGGTGGTGTACGACCAGGGCTCGTTCGACTGGGGAGTGAAGAGCAGCTTCCTCAAGTACCTGGAGGGCCCGGCCTCCCAGGGCGGCAAGGTCGAGCTGACCGGCGGCGCCGCCCGGAACGCGGACAGCACGCTGCACTTCGACGGGGCGGGCGAGTACGACCCCACCACCCACGCGCTCTCCGGCACGTTCACCGGCGGGGTCCGGTTCACCGCCCACGGCGGCCAGATGGACATCACCCTGACCGACTTCAAGCTCACCACCAGCGGCACCACCGGCTCGATCACCGCCGACGCCTCCACGGTGGAGCTGGTCGAGGACCCGGCCACCAAGGCGAAGTCGCCCAAGGTGGTCAAGCGCGAGGACGCCCCGCTGGTCACCTTCGCGGTCGGCCGGGACACCACGGCCGGCGTGCCGGCGGCGGCCACCCTGACGGCGGACGGTTCGGCGGTCTTCGGCGGCTTCTACCAGGCGGGCGCCGCGATGGATCCGGTGAAGATCGTGCTCGCCAAGTCCACGCCCACCGCCTCGCCCTCGCCCTCCACCAGCCCGTCCTCCTCGCCGTCCTCCTCGCCGTCCCCGTCCGCCTCGGCGTCGCCCTCCGCCTCGGCGTCCCCGTCGGCGTCGGCCTCGTCCTCCGCGTCCGCATCCCCGTCCTCCTCGCCCAGCCCCTCGGCCTCGGCGTCGGCCTCCGCTTCGCCGAGCACCGCTCCGACGGAACTCCCGATCGTGGACGGCCGGTTGGAGTGGGGCGTGAAGGAGTCCTTCCGCAAGTACCTGGCCATGCCGGCCAGCGGCGGCAAGGTGGAGTTCGGCGGCGGCGCGGCCGACTACCGGTTCGGCAAGGGCAGCGGCTCGTACAACACCAAGAGCCACGGCGTCACCGCCGGCTTCCAGGGCTCGGTCCGCTTCCTGGCCCACCCCAAGGGCGACGCGTACGAGCTGGACCTGACCATCGCCAACCCGGGTGTGTCGATCGAGCGGGCCGGCGCCTTCCTGACCGCCGACCTGACCTCCAAGGCGGTGGACGGGACGACCGCGCAGTGGAAGGGCATGAAGATCGCCGCACTGGACGTCTCCAAGGCGAGCTTCGCCCCGGTCAACGGCCTGGTGACGCTCGATCAGCTGCCCGCCACCCTGACCAAGGAGGGCGCCACCGCCTTCGCCGGCTTCTACGCGGAGGGCGACGCGCTGGACCCGGTGAACGCCGTGCTGTCCTTCGACAAGAACGCCACCCTGCCGGCCTCCTCCGCGAAGCCCTCCACCCCGGCCCCTTCGGCGGGCACCGGCGCCACCAACGGCGGCACCACGGGCGGCGGGACCACGGGCGGCGGGACGGCCGGCGGGGGGACGGCCGGCGGCGGTGCGGTGCTGACCAGTGACGGCGGCGGCTCGCTCGGCTCGAACGGCCAGCTGGCCTCGACCGGCATGGACACCCCGGTGGTCCCGCTGGTCGCCACCGCGGCCGGGCTGCTGCTGCTCGGCACCGGCACCACGGTGCTGCTCCGGCGCCGCACCCGCTGACGACATGACGGTGCCCCCGCCGGGAGTCGAACTCCCGGCGGGGGCACCGTCGTGCGGTCCCGCTCAGGCGCTGAGCGGGTAGCGCAGGTCGAGGTCGGCGAAGAGCGCGCTGTTCAGGCCGAAGGCCCGCTTGGTCTCCTCGACCACCCGGCGGCGCTCGACCTCGTCCAGCTCCAGGCCGGCGGCGTCCAGCTTGGCCCGGTAGTCGCGCTTGAACGCGGCCGGGTTGCCGACCTCGTCGAAGACGTAGAAGTGCACCCCCGCGCCCTTCTTCTCGAAGCCCCAGGTCTTCTCGGCGATGCCGCGGATGATCTGACCGCCCGACAGGTCGCCCAGGTAGCGGGTGTAGTGGTGGGCCAGGTACCCGGCCGGCCACTGCTCCACGAGCTCCTCCAGCCGGGCCGCGTACGCGGCGGTGGCGGGCAGCGCGACCAGCCCGTCCCGCCAGCCGGCGCCGCGCAGGTGGAGCAGGTCGGCCTCCAGGGCAGCGGTGCGGAACAGCGCCGGGTCGATGAACGGGCCGACCACCGGGTGCTCGGCCAGCTCGGCCGCCCGGCCCTCCAGGGCCCGGTAGACGAACCAGAGTTGGCCCGACAGCTCGGCGTAGGCGTCCACCCCGAGCCGTCCGTTCAGCAGGTGCCCCATGAAGGCCGAGCCTTCTGCGGCCTCGTGCTCGGCGGCGCTGGCGGTGCGCAGCACGGTGGAGAACGGCGTGGGCTCGGGGTTGGTCATGAGGACCTCCGTGGTGGGGGGAAGACGATCCCGATTCTCTATGGTTAGCCTTACCTAAGTCAACGTGATGCCGACAGCTTGTCGGTAAGAGTGTGGATGAAAAAAGGGACCGGGGCGAGCAGTCAGCTGCTCGCCCCGGTCCCGGGAGTGACGGGGCCTCAGTGGCCGCCGTTCTCCTCGAAGCGCTTGATCGAGGCGTTGATCTCGGCCTCGGCCTCGGTGCGACCGACCCAGTCGGCACCCTGGACCGACTTGCCGGGCTCCAGGTCCTTGTAGACCTCGAAGAAGTGCTGGATCTCCAGGCGGTCGAACTCCGACACGTGCTGGATGTCCTGCAGGTGCGACCAGCGGGGGTCGGTCGCCGGGACGCAGAGCAGCTTGTCGTCGCCGCCGGCCTCGTCGGTCATCTTGAACATGCCGATGGCGCGGCACTTGATCAGGCAACCGGGGAAGGTCGGCTCCTCCAGGATGACCAGCGCGTCCAGCGGGTCGCCGTCGTCCGCGAGGGTGCCCTCGACGTAGCCGTAGTCGGCCGGGTAGCGGGTCGAGGTGAAGAGCATCCGGTCAAGACGGAGGCGACCCGACTCGTGGTCGACCTCGTACTTGTTGCGGGAGCCCTTCGGGATCTCGATCAGGACGTCGAACTCCAACGGTTCCTCCAAGGTAGGGACTGACAGGATCTAGTGTCTCCTACGGCAGGGTGTGCTCAGGAAAGGGGCCCGGTGGTGCAGCGAGGGACGGGGGTGCGGCGTGGCCGCACGGCGGCGGTGGCCGGAGTGCTCGGGGTCGCGCTCACCGCGGGCGGTCTGACGGCGGCCTCCGCCGCGCCGAGCCCCAAGGCGGGCCAGAGCAGCGGACGTCCGTCCGCCCCGGCCTCCGGGGCGTCGGCCACCGGTGCGCCCAAGCCGCCGGCCCCCGCCGGGCCGAAGCTGGCCGCCACCGGCGGCGCCGTGCTCGCCGCGAGCGTCACCGGCGACACCGGGCTGCCCACCACCGCCGGACTCCAGCGCGACCTGGGCGCCCTGGTGCAGGACAAGGCGCTCGGCACCCTCAGCTTCGCCGTCACCGACGGCGTCACCGGTGCCCTGCTCTACGGCGGCAACGAGAACACCGCGGCCACCCCCGCCTCCACCACCAAGCTGCTCACCGCGGTCGCCGCGCTGCACCTCGTCCCCGGCGACACCCGGCTCTCCACCCGGGTCGTGCAGGGCGCCGCCCCCGACGAGATCGTGCTGGTCGGTGGCGGTGACCCGACGCTCTCCACCCTGCCGGTGGCCGACGTCCGGGTCGGCGGCATGCCGGTGGACGAGGACACCGCCCCCGCCTCGCTCGCCGACCTCGCCCAGCGGACCGCCGCCGCCCTCAAGTCCGCCGGGGTCACCTCCGTCAAGCTCGGCTTCGACGCCTCGCTCTTCACCGGTCCGATCCGGCACGCCCAGCACGACGCCACCAACATCGCCGACGTCACCCCGCTGATGGTGGACGAGGCCAAGAACGACCCGCGCTCCCAGGAGGAGGCCCCCGTCCGGGTCGCCGAACCCGCGACCAAGGCCACCGAGGCCTTCGCCGCCCTCCTCGGCGGGCTCGGGATCACCGTCCAGGGCAAGCCCGTCGCCAGGACCGCCACGGCCGGCGCGGCCGAACTCGCCGCCGTGAAGTCGCCGACGATCGACCGGCTGGTCGAGCGCTTCCTCACCACCTCCGACAACCTCCTCACCGAGACGATCGCCCGTCAGGTCGCCCTCGCCGCCAAGCAACCCGCGAGCTTCGAGGGCGCCTCGCTCGCCACCCGGCAGACCCTCGAGTCGCTCGGCGTCCCGATGGCCGGCGTCGTCCTCAACGACGGCAGCGGCCTGCACACCGGCGACCAGCTCTCCCCGCTGGTCCTCGCCAAGGTCCTCGCCCTCGCCTCCTCGCCCGAACACCCCCGGCTGCGCCCGGTGTTGACCGGCCTTCCGATCGCCGGCTTCACCGGCACCATGGCCGGCCGCTTCGCGAAGTCCCCCGAGGGCATCGGCATCGTCCGGGCCAAGACCGGCACCCTGGCCGGCAGCGGCATCTACACCCTGGCCGGCACCGTCATGAACGCCGACGGCCGTCCGCTCACCTTCGCCCTGATGACCCACACCACCGCCTCCGGCGACGCCGCCCGCGCCGCCATCGACCGCGTCATCGCCCGCCTCGCCGCCTGCGGCTGCCGCTGAGGCACACGGGTTGCGCCCCGCAGGGGCGCGGGGAACTGCGCGCGGGGGAACGGCAGCACGTGCAACTGGCTGACGTGCCCTCAGGTGCAGGTGAGCCGCCTTCCGATTCGCGCAGTTCCTCGCGCCCCTGGGTGGCCCTCCGGGTCCCGAGGGCCGCAAGCGTGTGCCCCGGGCGGGGGTTCCCGTACGGTGAGGGCATGACGAGCGCGAGCGGTGGGGCTGGGATGGTCGACTGGGATCTCGCGGTCGCTACGGCGACCCGGCTGGTGCGGCCCGGCCCGGAGGTGACCCGCGCCGAGGCCCGCGAGGTGGTCTCCGAACTCCGGCGCCACGCGCTGGAAGCGGAGGAGCACGTCCGCGCCTACACCCGGATGGCGTCCTCCAGCCTGCTCGCCGCCGACTCCACCCCCGTGCTGGTGGTCGACCGGCCCGGTTGGGTGCGGGCCAACGTGGCGGGCTTCCGCACCGTCGTGCGCCCGCTGGTCGAGAAGCTCCAGGCCCGCCGCACCGACACCCCGGGCGCCGCCGTGTTCGGCTCGATCGGCGAGAAGGCCACCGGCGTCGAGATCGGCGCGGTGCTGGCCTTCCTCTCCGGGAAGGTGCTCGGCCAGTACGAGACCTTCGCCCCGGCCGAGTACCCGGGCCCCCTGCCGAGCGCCCCGGACAGCCCCGAGGGGATCATGGACTCGCCCCGCGTCGGGCTCCGTCCGCCGTCCCCCGGACGGCTGCTGCTGGTCGCGCCGAACATCGTCCAGGTGGAGCGCGAACTCGACGTCGACCCGCACGACTTCCGGCTCTGGGTCTGCCTGCACGAGGAGACCCACCGGACCCAGTTCACGGCGGTGCCGTGGCTGCGCGACCACATCCAGTCCGAGGTGCAGTCCTTCCTGGCGCAGACCGAGGTCGACCCGGTGGCGCTGCTGGAGCGGGCGCGCGGGCTGCTCGGCGGGCGCGGCGAGGGGGAGCGCGAGCGGGGCTCGTTGATGGAGGTCGTGCAGTCGCCGGGCCAGCGCGAGACCCTGAACCGGTTGACGGCCGTGATGTCCCTCCTGGAGGGGCACGCGGACGTGGTGATGGACGGGGTCGGGCCGGTCGTGGTGCCGAGCGTGGGGGAGATCCGGGAGAAGTTCCAGCAGCGCCGTCAGCTCGGGGCGGGGCGGCTGGACCTGGTGATCCGTCGGCTGCTCGGGATGGACGCCAAGCTCCGCCAGTACCAGGACGGCGCGGTCTTCGTCCGGGGCGTGGTGGACCGCGTCGGCATGGACGGCTTCAACCGCGTCTGGACCTCCCCGAACACCCTCCCCACCAAGGAGGAGATCCACAACCCCGCCGCCTGGGTGACCCGGGTCGCGCCGTAGCGGGGGTCGCCTGCGGCGGGCTCGTGCGAAGGGTACGGAGTTCGCCTGCGGCGGGCTTGCCGGATGGGGGAGGGGCGTCGCCCGCGTCACGCCGTAGGCGCCCCGCAGGGGCGCGGGGAACTGCGCGCTCGGGAACGGCAGCACCTGCAACTGGCTGACGGAGGTTCAGTTGCCGGTGCCCCGCCTCCCGACTCGCGCAGTTCCTCGCGCCCCCGGGGTAGCCGCTTTCGCCGGGCTGCCGTTCCCCTGCGGGGCGCAGCCGCGCGGGGGTCGTACACCGGTGCCGTCAGGTTGACCCGATGGCGGTGAGGGAACGTTTCTTCATTCACTCGTACGTGGGACCGTGGTCGTACCGGTGGCGAGGGTGGCGTGGCCGGTGCCCGGATTCTGCGACCATCTGTGAGCATCCGGTGACCGTGGGCTGACGCCGCGTCACCGTTCCCGCTCCGCCCCCGTGCCAAGGAGTGCCTCCCCGTGGGACCACACCCCGCCGTCGCGGCGATACGCCTCGCCGTCCGCCGCACCCTCGCCGAACTCGCCGCAGACCTGGGCGACATCACCCCCGCCGCCCGCTCGCCGCGCGGCCGCCCCGCCGCCCTCGCGCTGAGCGGGGCCCCGGCCCCCGAGCCGGCCGGCACCGCCACCGCGCTGATCGGCAACGCCCGCCGCCACCCCTCCGGGCTGCCCCGTACCCCCGCCGCCCCCGGTTCGCCGCTGGTGCTGGTCGCGGTGAGCGGCGGCGCCGACTCGATGGCGCTGGCCATCGCCACCGCCTTCGAGGCGCCCAAGCTCGGCCTGCGGGTGGGCGCGGTGACGGTGGACCACGGACTGCAGGACGGCTCCGAGGAGCGGGCTCGCCAGGTGGCGGACCGGCTCGCCGAGCTGGGGCTGGACCCGGTGGAGGCGGTCCAGGTGCTGGTGGGCCGTCAGGGCGGCCCGGAGAACGCCGCCCGGGAGGCCAGGTACGCCGCGCTGGACGAGGCCGCCGAGCGCTTCGGCGCGGTGGCGGTGCTGCTCGGGCACACCCGGGACGACCAGGCCGAGACGGTGCTGATGGGCCTGGCCCGCGGGTCGGGCGCCCGGTCGCTGGCCGGGATGCCGGCCCAGAAGGGCCGCTACCGGCGGCCGTTGCTGGAGCTGGACCGGGCGGCGACCCGGCAGGCCTGCAAGGAGCAGTCGATCCCGGTCTGGGACGACCCGCACAACTCCGACCCGGCGTACACCCGGGCCCGGGTGCGGCACGAGGTGCTGCCGGTGCTGGAGAAGCACCTGGGCACCGGGGTGGTCGAGGCGCTGGCGCGGACCGCCCGGCTGTTCCGGGACGACGCCGACGCGCTGGACCAGTGGGCCGCCCTGGCCGAGCGCGACCTCCGGACGGCCGAAGGGGCCCTGGACGTCACGAGGTTGGCCGAACTGCCGTCCGCCGTCCGCCGCCGGCTGCTGCGCCGGGCCGCGCTGCGGGCGGGCTGTCCGGCCGGTGACCTGTTCGCCCGTCACCTCGAAACGGTGGACCTGCTGGTCACCGGATGGCGTGGTCAGGGGCCGTTGCACCTACCCGGAGGGGTGGAGGTCACCCGCACGTGTGGCACGCTGGTGTTCCGGCGCCAGGGCGACTGACGGGTGAACACCAGGTCGCAGGGCCGCCGCAGACACAGGACCCCGAACGTTTGAGGACGTATCCCCGGTGGATCACAACGACATGGGCGCCGACCTGGCGAAGGTGCTCATCAGCAAGGACGAGATCGACGCCAAGCTCCTGGAGCTCGGCGAGCGGATCGACCAGGACTACGCCGGCCGCGACCTGCTCATCGTCGGCGTCCTCAAGGGCGCCGTCATGGTGATGGCCGACCTGTCCCGGGTGCTGCACTCCAAGGTCACCATGGACTGGATGGCGGTCTCCTCCTACGGCATGGGCACCAAGTCCTCGGGCGTGGTCCGGATCCTCAAGGACCTGGACACCGACATCTCGGGCCGGGACGTCCTGATCGTCGAGGACATCATCGACTCCGGCCTGACCCTGTCCTGGCTGCTCAACAACCTGCGCTCGCGCGGCCCGGCCTCCCTGGAGGTCTGCACCCTGCTGCGCAAGCCGGACGCCGCCAAGGTCGAGATCGACGTCAAGTACGTCGGCTTCGACATCCCGAACGAGTTCGTGGTCGGCTACGGCCTGGACTACGCGGAGAAGCTGCGGAACCTGCCGTTCATCGGCACCCTGGCCCCGCACGTGTACGGCGGCTGACGGGCCGTCGGAAGAGAGTGCCCCGATCGGGCGACGGGCGGGAACAGTGCGATGTTCCCGCCCGTTGTGCCGGGGTAGGAAAATACGTCGTAGTCGTCGTGCTCCCGCCGTCGGCGGTGAAGGCTGCGGTACGGTCCCATAAACCGCTCTTCTCATGAGCACATACCGGATGCGCCGACGGCCACAGCCGATCAGCGCTGTTGAGTGGCAGGAGGGACGGGGCGGCAACGCCCCGCATGGATGGACGTCAAGCGATACTTCCGTGCGCCGATCATGTGGATCGTGCTGGCCGTCCTCGCCGTCATTGTGCTGATGCAGGTCGTCTCCGACTCCAGCGGCTCCAAGACGGCGGACACCAGCCAGGTCGTCTCCGCGATCAGGAACAACCAGGCGCAGTCGGTGCAGATCACCACCGGCGACTCGAATCTGATCAAGGTCGAGCTGAGGGACGGTCAGAAGCTGCCCGCGGGCAGCAACGGCAAGGTGCCCTCGGGCTCCAAGTTCCAGGCCTCGTACGTCGGCGACCAGGGCGCGACCCTGGCCGAGTGGCTCACCGCCAACCCGACCAGCGTGCCGAACGGCTACACCGTCGTGCCCGAGAAGCAGTCGACCTTCGTCAGCCTGCTGCTGTCGATGCTGCCGATCGTCATCATCGTGCTGGTCTTCCTGTTCCTGATGAACCAGATGCAGGGCGGCGGCTCCCGGGTCATGCAGTTCGGCAAGTCCAAGGCCAAGCTGCTCACCAAGGACACCCCGAAGACCACCTTCGCCGACGTCGCGGGCGCGGACGAGGCGGTGGAGGAGCTCCACGAGATCAAGGAGTTCCTGCAGGAGCCGGCCAAGTTCCAGGCGGTCGGCGCCAAGATCCCCAAGGGCGTGCTGCTGTACGGCCCGCCCGGGACGGGCAAGACCCTGCTGGCCCGTGCCGTGGCCGGCGAGGCGGGCGTCCCGTTCTACTCGATCTCCGGCTCGGACTTCGTCGAGATGTTCGTCGGTGTCGGTGCCTCCCGGGTCCGCGACCTGTTCGAGCAGGCCAAGGCGAACGCCCCGGCGATCGTCTTCGTCGACGAGATCGACGCGGTCGGCCGCCACCGCGGCGCCGGCCTCGGCGGCGGTCACGACGAGCGCGAGCAGACCCTCAACCAGCTGCTGGTCGAGATGGACGGCTTCGACGTGAAGGGCGGCGTGATCCTGATCGCCGCCACCAACCGGCCGGACATCCTGGACCCGGCGCTGCTGCGCCCGGGCCGCTTCGACCGCCAGATCGCGGTGGACCGACCCGACCTGATGGGCCGTCTGGAGATCCTGAAGGTCCACCAGAAGGGCAAGCCGGTCGCCCCGGACGTCGACCTCTCGGCCGTCGCCAAGCGCACCCCCGGCTTCACCGGTGCCGACCTGTCCAACGTGCTCAACGAGGCCGCCCTGCTGACGGCCCGTTCGGACAAGAAGCTGATCGACAACTCCATCCTGGACGAGGCGATCGACCGCGTCGTGGCCGGCCCGCAGAAGCGGACCCGGATCATGTCCGACAAGGAGAAGAAGATCACCGCGTACCACGAGGGCGGCCACGCCCTGGTCGCGGCGGCCTCCCCGAACGCGGACCCGGTCCACAAGATCACCATCCTGTCCCGCGGCCGCGCCCTGGGCTACACGATGGTCCTCCCGGACGAGGACAAGTACTCGACCACCCGGAACGAGATGCTCGACCAGCTGGCCTACATGCTGGGCGGGCGCGCGGCGGAGGAGCTGGTCTTCCACGACCCGACCACCGGCGCCTCGAACGACATCGAGAAGGCCACCGCCACCGCGCGGGCCATGGTCACCCAGTACGGCATGACCGAGCGCCTGGGTGCGATCAAGTTCGGCTCCAGCGACTCGGAGCCGTTCCTGGGCCGCGAGATGGGCCACCAGCGCGACTACTCCGAGGAGGTCGCCGGGCTGGTGGACGAGGAGGTCAAGAAGCTCATCGAGACCGCGCACAACGAGGCCTGGGAGATCCTGGTCGAGAACCGCGACGTGCTCGACAACCTCGTTCTGGAGCTCCTCGAGAAGGAGACCCTGAACAAGGAGCAGATCGCCGAGATCTTCAGCTCCATCGTCAAGCGCCCGGCCCGGCCGGCCTGGACGGGCTCCGCCCGCCGGACGCCGTCCACCCGCCCGCCGGTGCAGTCCCCGAAGGAGCTGGCGATGAACAACGCCGCTCAGGCGGAGGCCGCCCCGCAGGTCGACATCGTCAAGCTGCCGGAGACCTCCCCGGAGGCCTGACACCGCCTGACGGCCGATCGGAATGGATGCCGCGCCACCCGGGTTTGTACCCTGGAGGCGCGGCATCCGTGCTGCTCGGACCCATTCCCACTGACTCCACTGACCAGCTTGCGAGGCCCGCATGATCGACCCGGTGACTCTGGACCAGGACCCCGCGATCGGGGAGTTCGACCAGAAGCGCGCGGAGGCCGCCGTGCGTGAGCTGCTGCTGGCGATCGGCGAGGACCCGGACCGCGAGGGCCTGCTGGAGACCCCGGCCCGGGTGGCCCGGGCCTACAAGGAGATATTCGCGGGCCTGTGGCAGAAGCCGGAGGACGTCCTCTCCACCACCTTCGACCTGGGCCACGACGAGATGGTGCTGGTCAAGGACATCGAGGTGTACTCCACCTGCGAGCACCACCTGGTGCCGTTCCGGGGCGTCGCCCACGTCGGCTACATCCCGTCCACCAGCGGCAAGATCACCGGCCTCTCCAAGCTGGCCCGGCTGGTGGACGTCTACGCCCGCCGCCCCCAGGTCCAGGAGCGCCTCACCAGCCAGGTGGCCGACTCGCTGATGCGCATCCTGGAGCCGCGCGGCGCCATCGTGGTGATCGAGTGCGAGCACATGTGCATGTCGATGCGCGGCATCCGCAAGGCCGGCGCCAAGACCATCACCTCGGCCGTCCGCGGTCAGCTCCGCGACCCGGCCACCCGGGCCGAGGCGATGAGCCTCATCATCGGTCGCTGACCGGCCGCCGAACCGGCCGCCGATCCCCCCGCAACGCCCTGGGTTGACGAGACGTCAGCCCAGGGCGTTGCGCTTGGCCGGCATCCGCAGGGTGACCATCCGGCGCCAGCCCCAGAGCCGGTCGTACAGGTAGAGGCCGTACACGCCGGCGGTCAGCAGCAGCCGCTGATGCCGGGGCCAGCCCAGGATCCGGCCCAGCGCGGTCATCACGGCCAGCCCGACGTCCCGGTGGGTGCGGATCTCGCCCCGGGCGATCGACTCCAGGGTGTGCCGGATGTACGGGCCGTGGCCCCGGGCGGCCAGCCGGAGCAGCTCCTCGTGGCAGTAGGCGAGGTGGTTGTCCTCGTCGGCGGAGATCATCCGCATCGCCCGGTCCAGGTCGGGGTTGCCGGCGTAGGCCTTGGCCAGCTGGCGCATCTGTTCGGACGCGCGCTGCTCGGTGACCCGGCTGTGCGCCAGGTAGGTGATGATCTCGCGGTCGGAGAGCGGGGCGCCCGAGGTCAGCCGGTCGTGCGAGAGGCCGATGCCCTGACGCTCCAGCAGCATGCAGTAGTCGGTCTCCGGCGGGACCTCCACCTTCTCCAGGCCGCGCTTGCGCAGCAGCTGCGTGAAGATCCGGCCGTGCTTGCGCTCGTCCGCGCCGTGCCGGGCCACCTTGGGGGCCAGCACCGGATCGGCGGTGAGCTCGGTGATCCGCTCGTTCTCCCAGCCGCCCTGGTCCTCACCGCCGGCCGCCACGGAGCAGAACAGCTGGTAGGCGCGGTCGTCGGCGTAGATCTGCTGGAACAGCGATCGGGTGCTGAGCATGGCGGAGCCTCTCCTCCGGTCGGGGGATCCATCCTGTGCCGGGGCGCTCCGGGCGGGCCACCGGTGCTGCGCCGGGCGGGTGCCCGGGGGTGTGGCCGACCGGTGGGGAGGAGGGGTGCAACCGGGGGCCTAGAATGCTGCGTCCACGGTGTGCGGCACGCCTGCGGGTGCCGATCCGCGCACGCGTCGGCCGAGCATCCGTCAGGTCGCAACGCCCACCCGTCCCCAGGGCACCACCGTCCGCCGCGCACCCGGAACGAGCCTGTCCGGGAGCTCATCTGACGGTCCGATTGCCAGAACAAGGATTTGTCATGAAGGTTCCGCACGACGCCCCCACCGGAGGGGCGGAACTGCCCGCGGCAGCCCCTACGCTGACACCCCGTGAGTACGCCCGTGTCCGTTGAACCGATCCAGGAGCAGCCCCGCCGGCGGCTCCAGACGCTGCGCACCCAGGCGGCGGCCGTGCCCCGGGCCTGGCTGCCCGGCGCCGTGGGGTACACCTGTCTGCTGATCGGCCTGGTGGACATCGCCTGCGCCGTCTTCCCGAAGCTGCGCGGCACCAAGATGCAGTGGCTGGCCGGCCAGCTCCCCGGCGGCACCACCACCCTGGCCGCCGCCGGCACCCTGATGGTCGGCCTGCTGCTGGTGATGCTGGCGCACGCGCTGCGCCGCCGCAAGCGCCGCGCCTGGCGGGCCGTCTGCGTGCTGCTGCCGATCGGCGCCGGGCTGCACCTGCTGCGCTGGCACCAGATCGGCCCGGCGGTGATCTCGCTGGTGCTGTTCGTGGTCATGCTGGTCCACCACCGCGAGTTCTACGCCAAGGCCGACCCGCGCACCCGCTGGC
This sequence comes from Kitasatospora sp. NPDC004289, assembly GCF_053602875.1. NCBI lineage: Bacteria > Bacillati > Actinomycetota > Actinomycetes > Kitasatosporales > Streptomycetaceae > Kitasatospora > Kitasatospora sp. NPDC004289. The sequence goes on from NZ_JBSGEL010000032.1 coordinate 57,843, forward strand.
GCGCCGGTGCCGCCTTCGTCCTGCTGGCCGCCGTCTCGGTCGGCCTCGGCCTGCTGATCGTCGGCGTCCGCCACGGCGCCGAGGTCAACACCCCCGGCCTGGCCGAGCGGCTCCAGCACGTCCTCTACGGCCTGGTCGGCTTCGAGGGCCCGGTCGACTACCGCTCCGAGCGGGTCGCCTGGTACGTCGGCTACTCCCTCGGCGCGCTCGGCCTGATCACCGCCGGCACCACCGCCTACCTGGCGCTGCGCCCCGAGAAGCCCGAGCCCGAGCTCACCGCCGAGGACGAGGTGAAGGTCCGTCAGCTGCTCGAGCGCCACGGCGAGCGGGACTCGCTCGGCTACTTCGCCCTGCGCCGCGACAAGAGCGTGCTCTTCTCGCCCACCGGCAAGGCCGCCATCTCCTACCGGGTGGTCTCCGGCGTGATGCTCGCCTCCGGCGACCCGGTCGGCGACCCCGAGGCCTGGCCCGGCGCCATCAAGGTCTTCATGGCCGAGGCCCGCGCCCACGCCTGGGTCCCCGCCGTGATGGGCTGCTCCGAGCAGGGCGGCGAGATCTGGACCCGGGAGGCCGGCCTCGACGCGATCGAGCTCGGCGACGAGGCCATCGTCGACACCGGGGCCTTCTCGCTCTCCGGGCGCGCCATGCGCAACGTCCGGCAGATGGTGAAGCGGATCGAGCGCAACGGGTACTCCTGCCAGGTCCGCCGGGTCGGTGACCTGACCCTGGAGGAGAAGCGCCGGATCGCCGACGCCGCCGCCCGCTGGCGCGGCACCGACACCGAGCGCGGCTTCTCCATGGCACTCGGCCGCTTCGGCGACCAGGGCGACGACGCCTGCGTGGTGGTCACCGCGCACAAGGCCCCCGAGGAGGGCGAGCCGGCCGACGCGGACGACCTCAAGGCGGTGCTGCACTTCGTGCCGTGGGGGCCGGACGGGATCTCGCTGGAGCTGATGCGGCGTGACCGGGCGGCCGACCCGGGGCTGAACGAGCTGCTGATCGTGGCCGCGCTGCAGGCCGTGCCGGCGCTCGGCGTGCGGCGGGTGTCGCTGAACTTCGCGATGTTCCGCTCGGCGCTGGCGCGCGGGGAGCGGATCGGGGCGGGGCCGGTGCTGCGGGCCTGGCGCGGGCTGCTGGTCTTCCTCTCGCGGTGGTTCCAGATCGAGTCGCTGTACAAGTTCAACGCCAAGTTCCAGCCGGAGTGGGAGCCGCGGTTCCTGGTCTACCCGCAGACCCGGGACCTCCCGCGGATCGGCTTCGCCGCGATGCAGGCGGAGGCCTTCATCACCCTGGGGCTGCCGACGCCGTGGCGCCGCAAGCAGCGGCAGGGCCTGATGCCGGACGCTCCGCGGCTCACCAAGGCCGCCTGAGGCCGAAAGCGGCGCATCGGCAGGGCAGCGACCCAGGGGCGCGGGGAACTGCGCGCGGGGGAACGGCAGCACGTGCAACTGGCTGATGGTGGGTCAGTTGCAGGTGGGCCGCCTTCCGCCTCGCGCAGTTCCTCGCGCCCCTGAAGGCATGGCCTTGGTCCGATAATGGGGCCATGAACAAGCTGCCCGGCCTTCCTGATCTCGACCGCTGCGCCGTGATGGGGGTGGTCAACGTCACGCCGGACTCGTTCTCGGACGGGGGGCTGTGGCTGGACCCGGCGAAGGCCGTCGCGCACGGGCTGGCGCTGACCGCCCGGGGGGCGGACCTGGTGGACGTCGGCGGGGAGTCGACGCGGCCGGGGGCGCAGCGGGTGACGGAGGCGGAGGAGCTGCGCCGGGTGATCCCGGTGGTGGAGGAGCTGGCGGCGGCCGGGGTGGTGGTGTCGGTGGACACCATGCGGGCGGCGGTGGCGGCCCGGGCGGTGGAGGCCGGGGCCCGGCTGGTGAACGACGTCTCGGGCGGGCTGGCGGACCCGGAGATGGCGGCCGTGGTGGCCGAGACGGGTGCCCCGTTCGTGGTGATGCACTGGCGCGGGCAGTCCGCGGACATGGACGCCCTGGCGGTCTACGGGGACGTGGTCGAGGACGTGGTGGCCGAGCTGACGGCCCGGGTGGCGGCGCTGACCGCGGCCGGGGTCAAGGAGGAGCAGCTGGTGCTCGACCCGGGTCTGGGCTTCGCCAAGACCCCGGAGCACAACTGGGCGCTGCTCGGCCGGCTGGACGCGCTGACCGGTCTCGGCCGCCCGGTGCTGGTGGCGGCTTCGCGCAAGCGGTTCCTGGGTACGCTGCTGGCCAACCCGGAAACGGGCGAGCTGCGCCCGGCCAGGGAGCGGGACGACGCCACGGCGGCCGTCTCGGTGCTGTCGGCCCGGGCCGGGGCGTGGGCGGTCCGGGTGCACGACGTGGCCGGGACGGCCGACGCGGTGAGGGTGGTGGCGGCCTGGCAGCGGGCGGCCGCGCGGTGACCTATCCGGGGGTAGCGGTTTGGCGAAGGGCGGGAGTGACCATGGCGGGTGACGGCAGGTCGGTCGGGGACCGGGCCTCGGCGGAGGCGGAGCTGGACAGGCTGGCGGTGCTGGCGGCCAACCAGGCGCTGTACGAGGCCCTGGAGAACGGCGACCTGGAGGCCGTGGAGAACGCCTGGCTCGGCCCGGACGACGCGGACGACAAGCACGGCGCGGTCTGCGTGCACCCCGGCTGGCCGGTGCTGCGCGGCCGGGCGCAGGTGACCCGCTCCTACATGTTGATCATGGCGAACACGGAGTACATCCAGTTCTTCCTGACCGACGTGGAGTGCGAGGTGCAGGGCGACACGGCCCTGCTCACCTGCACCGAGAACATCCTCTCCGGCGGCGAGGCCGAGGAGGAGGGCGAGCTGGGCCCGCTGGTCGGCGGCAAGGTGGTCTCCACCAACCTGTTCCGGCGTACCCCGGACGGCTGGAAGCTCTGGTCGCACCACGGTTCGCCCGTGCTGACCAGCGGGGACGACGAGGACGAGGAGTGAGACGGGGCTGAGGCTCCGTCAGCCCGGCGGGAATCCGCCGGGCCGCGGTGTTGTTGCGGAACGTGCACCGACTGTTCACGTCAATGGCCGTTCCGGCGTGCGTGGCGGCGCGCGGTGCCGGGTAGGACGGTCGGGGTTCGTCGTCGTCCGCGGGTAGATTCGAGAGCTGCGGGCCGGGCGGCCCGGTGCTCCGCCGTGTGCGGAGCCTGTCCACATGGGAGAAGTGAGTTGCTGGACCGCGTCACTCTGCGGGGCCTGCGTGCCCGTGGCCACCACGGTGTCTTCGAGCGCGAGCGGGTCGAGGGCCAGACCTTCGTGGTCGACCTGGTGATGTACCTGGACACCCGCCCGGCGGCCTCCGGCGACGACCTGACCCGCACCGCGCACTACGGGGTGGTGGCCGAGGAGGTCACCGCGATCATCGCCGGCGAGCCGGTCGACCTGATCGAGACGCTGGCCCAGCGGATCGCCGACCAGTGCCTGAAGCACGAGGCGGTGGAGGAGGTCGAGGTCACCGTGCACAAGCCGGACGCCCCGATCACGGTGCCGTTCGACGACGTCACGATCACCATCCACCGGCGCCGCGGATGACCTTCGCGGTGCGGCCCGCCGCCGTCCAGACCGAACCTGCAGAGGGATACCGATGAGCACCAGCGACCCGACCGCCTCGCCGACCACGTTCGACCTGGAGCGCCGGGTCGACACCGCCGAATCCACCCTGCACGACCCGCGCCGCGCGGCCCTGGCCCTCGGCAGCAACCTCGGGAACCGGCTGGAGACCCTCCAGGGCGCCGTCGACGCGCTGGCCGACACCCCCGGGCTCAAGGTCTGCGTCGTCTCGGCGGTGTACGAGACCGCCGCGGTCGGCGGTCCGGACGAGCAGCCCTCGTACTTCAACGCCGTGGTGCTGCTGAAGACCACCCTGCCGCCGAGCTCCCTGCTGGAGCGGGCCAACGCGGTCGAGGACGCCTTCGGCCGGGTCCGCACCGTCCGCTGGGGCCCGCGCACCCTGGACGTGGACGTGCTGGCCTACGAGGGCGTCACCAGTGACGACCCGGTGCTGCTGCTGCCGCACCCGCGGGCCCACGAGCGGGCCTTCGTGCTCGCCCCCTGGCAGGACGCCGACCCGGACGCCGAGCTGCCCGGCCTCGGCCGGGTGGCCGACCTGCTGAAGACGGTCGCCGAGGAGCCCGGCCAGGAGGTCCTGCGGCGCGACGACATCCAGCTCCGGTTGCCGGAGTAGCCGGGGTCGGGGCCGCGTCCCCGGAACCGGGCGGCGGGGGCGCACGTTGGCCCTGCTGTCCGGTCCGCGCCCGGCCGGTCTCTGCTTGACTGGGCGTCATCTCCGCTGGAAGGACCCGTGTGAAGCCGCTCCGCCTCCGTCTGCTGCTGCTGATCGCCGCCGTGGCCACCGCGCTGGCCTGGGCGGGTGCCCGGCTGTGGGACTCGCTCGGGCACCTGCCCGGGGTGCCCGCCGCCGCGCCGATCGTGCTGGCGGCGGTCGCGGTGGTGCTGCTGGCCACCGCGCTCTCGCTGCGGTCCCGGTTGAAGGCGGCCCGTGAGCGGCAGCGCGGGGCCCGCGGGGTCGACCCGATCGGGGCGGCCCGGGCGGTGGTGCTCGGCCAGGCCAGCGCCCTGGTCTCGGCGGTGATGGCCGGGGTCTACGCGGGCACCGGCATCCACCTGCTCAGCCAGCTGGACGATCCGGCCCGGGCCTCCCAGGCGATCACCGCCGGGCTGGCCGTGCTCGCGGCGGCCGCCGTGGTGGCGGCCGCGCTCTGGCTCCAGCACATCTGCCGGCTGCCGGAGGACCACGACGGGCCGGCCGGGCCCGCACCGTCGGCGCGCTGACGGCACCGTTCCGGTACTGACGGCACGTCAGGCCGCCGTCACCGGGAGTGTCGGTGACGGCGTGTCAAGGGCGGAATGGGGGGCCAGGCTGACAGCGCCCCGATTCGCACGCTAGTTTCTTTGGCATGTCTCGCGGACGCCACCGTCACTCGTCCCTCCTCGGCCGCACCGGGCCGCCGGTCGCGGCCGGCGTGCTCGTCGTCGCCGCCCTGGCCTCCCTGGTGGCCAGCCCGGACACCCTCGTGGTGCGCTCGTTGGGCGTCGCCGCCGTGCTCGCCGCGGTCGGGATCGCCCTGCTGCTGCGCCAGCGCGACCGCGCCGCCCGGCTGGCCGCCGAACTGGCCGCCACCCGGCGGCTGCGGGCCGAGGAGCGCTTCGAGGAGCAGCTCGCCGAGGCCGAGTACGCCGCCGAGGTGGCCGAGGAGCGGGCCACCCGCTTCGGCCGCCGGCTGACCGCCGAGAAGTCCCGGCTGGCCAAGGCCGAGACCGAGATCGCCCGGCTGCTCCGCGAGCGCGCCGTGCTGGTGGCCGAGCAGGCCCTCAAGGAGGCCGAGGCGCACCAGCGCGCGCTGGCCGCCGCGCGCCCCAAGTACCCCGCCTCGCCGGCCGCGTACGTCCGCGCGGCCTCGGTGCTGCGGCAGCTGGAGCGGGAGGCCGTCCGGGCCGAGGAGCGCCGGGCCGCCGCCGAGCGGGCCGCCGGGGCGGCGCGTCCGCCCGCGCTGCCGGCCGGTGCCGCCCCGGCACCCGCGGCCGCGCCGGTGCAGGCGACGGTCCGTCAGCTGGGCGCGGTGCCGGAGCGTCCGGTGCTGACCGCCCCGGGGGCGGCGGAGGGCACTGCGGTGGCCGCGGCTCCGGTGGTGCGGCAGCGGCCGCGGCCGGCCGCACGGGGGCAGAACTTCAGCTTCTTCGGCCGCGCCGGTGCGGCCGGCGCCGCCGTCCGGGCCGCCGCTCCGGCGCCCTCGGTCGGCAGCGTGACCGAGCTGGCCGCCAAGGCCCCGGCCGCCCCGTCCGGGGTGGAGGACCTGGCCGACCTGGCGGACGTGGTGGGCGACGAGGCGGTGGCCGAGAGCGCCCGCTACGCGGCCCCGCAGCCCTCCGTGGAGCAGCCGGTGACGGCCGCCCCGGCGGAGGAGGTCGCGGCCGCCCACGGACGGCCCGAGGTGGTCGACCTGACGCCGCACGACGACACCGAGGTGATCTCGGTCGCGGAGCTCCGGGCCGAGTTCCGCTAGACCGCTGGACCGCTGGACCGCGCGCACACGCGGAAGGGGCGCCCCCTCGGGGGCGCCCCTTCGTGCTGGACCGCGTCTCAGATCTGGACGCCGAAGTCCTGGGCGATGCCGGCCAGGCCGGAGGCGTAGCCCTGGCCGACGGCGCGGAACTTCCACTCGGCGCCGTTGCGGTAGAGCTCGCCGAAGACCATCGCGGTCTCGGTGGCCGCGTCCTCGGAGAGGTCGTAGCGGGCGATCTCGGCGCCGCCGGCCGAGTTGAGCACCCGGATGTACGCGTTGCGGACCTGGCCGAAGCTCTGCTTGCGGTTGTCGGCGTCGTAGATCGAGACCGGGAAGGTGATCCGGGCCGCCTCGGCGGGGAGGTTGGCGAGGTTGACGCTGATCGCCTCGTCGTCGCCGGCGCCCTCGCCGCTGCGGTTGTCACCGGTGTGCACCACGGTGCCGTCCGGGGAGCTGGTGTTGTTGAAGAAGACGAAGTGCCCGTTGGAGAGCACCCGGCCCTCCGCGTTCAGCACGATGGCGCTGGCGTCCAGGTCGAACTCGGCGCCCGTGGTGGTCCGGACGTCCCACCCGAGGCCGACGTTGACCGCGGTCAGGCCCGGGGCCTCCTTGGTCAGCGAGACGTTGCCGCCCTTGGAGAGGCTGACTGGCATGGTTTCGGTGTCCCTTCGTCGCTTCTGCCCGTGAGAACGCGGGCGGCGGGGGTGGTGGTTCCGGCCGCGCGGCAAATCTCTCACGGCGGGGGCCGACGAGGGGTCAGATCCGGGGGAAGCGGCCCTGCACGGTCCAGATGTTCGGGTTGTCGGCCAGGCCCTCGTGCAGGTCGAACAGGTCGGCCAGCACGTCCTGCAGGAAGTCCCGGGCCTCCCGGCGCAGGTCCTCGTGGCGGACGACGGCCGGCGGCTCCTCGGGCAGCCAGGTGGCGCTGACCTCGACCAGGCCGAAGCGGCGGGCGAAGCGGAGCAGCTCGGTGTTCTGGGTGAAGTCCAGGTCGTAGGTCTGGACGAGTGCGGACCGGCTGCCGCGCGGGTCGCGGTCGAGCTCCTCGACCGTGTCGCAGAGTGCCCAGGCGAAGTCCAGCACCGGCACCCAGCTCCAGTTGGTGGAGAACTCGGCCCCGTCCGCGTCCAGGTAGACGTCGCCGCAGAACAGGTCGTGGCGCAGCGCCCGCACGGGGGCGGTCCGGTAGTCCGTCTGGGGCGGGTCGGGAAAGCGGTTGGAAAGGGAGTACCCGAGCTCGATCACGCCGACATTCTCCCCCAGGGCACGCGAGGGACGTACGTGGTGATGCCGGGGGCGCGAGGCTCTGCTGATGTGCGGCTCCGCCGCGTGGGCGCGCGGGGGAACGGCAGCACGTGCAACTGGCTCGCCTGCCCCGATCTCGCGCTGGTCCGCCTTCCGCACTCGCGCAGTTCCTCGCGCCCCCGGGATAACCACTTTCGACCGGGTGACCCGGGCGGGATGATGGCGGCATGCCTGAGCCTCTGCGCGTCCGGGGATCGGTGGTCGTGCCCGACGCCGAGCTGCTGTGGCGCTTCTCCCGTTCTTCCGGCCCCGGTGGCCAGCACGTCAACACCTCGGACACCCAGGTGGAGCTCCGCTACGACCTCGCGGGGTCGGCCGCGCTCCCGCCGGTGTGGAAGGAGCGCGCCCTGGAGCGTCTCGCGGGCCGGCTGGTGGACGGCCGGTTCGTGGTGGTGAAGGCGTCCGAGCACCGGTCGCAGCTGCGCAACCGCGAGATGGCGGTGGCCCGGCTGGCCGCGCTGCTCGGCGAGGCCACCGCGCCGCCGCCGAAGACCCGCCGCCGGACCAAGCCCACCCGGGGGATGATCGAGCGCCGGCTGGAGAACAAGCGCCACCGCTCGCAGCTCAAGCAGGGCCGGAGCCGTCCCGACTACTGACGGGGCCTCAGGCCAGGTGCCGGTAGCCGCCGCGGTGGTAGAGCAGCGGTGCGGCGCCGGGGGCGGGCACGGCCGCGGCGAGGACGTGGCCGATCAGCAGGGTGTGGTCGCCGGCGGCGACGCGCTGGACGGTGCGGCACTCGACGGTGGCCAGGGCGCCGTCGATCAGCGGGGCGCCGGAGTGCGGGCCGCGGTGGTGCGGGGTGTCGGCGAACAGCAGGCGGTCGCCGAGCCGGCCCTTCATGGCGAACCGGGAGGCGACGGTGCGGTGCGCCTCGCCGAGCAGGGAGACCGCCCAGTGGTCGGTGCGGGCGAGCAGTTCGTCCATCCGGGAGTCGGTGCGGACCGAGACGAGGACCAGCGGGGGCTCCAGCGAGACCGAGAGGAACGAGGTCGCGGTCATGCCGGCGTCCTCGCCGTCCTCGGGGTCGTGGGCGGTGACCAGGGTGACGCCGGAGGCGAGGTGGCCGAGCGCGGCCCGGAACTCGTCGGGGGTGGCGGCCTGGGTGACGGTGGACTGCGGGGACGTCTGCACGTACCGCACGGTAGTCGGCCGACCGGGTGGGCGGCATCGGGCAGTGGTCTTAGGACCGATGGGCCGGAGGACTGAAGCGGTGCTCCCCGGGCGGCGCAGGTCCTCACCCCTGGGGGTGAGGACGCGGGGCCCTACGGCGGGCAGCGGGCTTCAGCGGTGGTGGCGAAGAGCCGACCACCCAATGGTCCGGATTGTCCAGTGATGTTCCGCACAGGGCCTGTGAGCTGCGCTTACGGTCATGCGCATGGTGTGATTTGGGTCACAAGTGGTGACCTATTGTTGACCGAGCGTGCCGAACGTTGTGCTCCCTGTGATTCAGTTCTTCTGGCAATCGGACGATAACCATCAAGACCTATCCGAAGCAGCCGGGGAGCCCCCGCATGGAAGCCGAGTCGGAGCCCTACGTCCGCCTCGCGACCCTCCGCACCTTGCACCGGGTCGTGGCGGACCTCAACGCTGCCCGCAGCCTGGCGGGGACGCTCCAGGCGGTGGTCGAGGGCGCGGTGCACGGGCTCGGCTTCGACGCGGCGGCGGTCAGCCTGGTGCGGCCCGACGGCGATCTGGTGGTGGCGGCGGTCTGGGAGCTGGAGGAGAGCGCCTTCGGCGGGCCCGCGGTGCTGCTCGGCCAGGTCGGCTCGCGGGAGTCCTGGGAGCGGATGCTGAGCGTCAGCGACCACTGGGGCACCCTGCGCTTCCTGCCGTACGACCGGGGCTGGGCGATCGGCACCGACATCCCGAGCTGGACCGGGGACGGCCCGCTGCCGGTGTACGTGAACGACTGGCATCCGCAGGACGTGCTGCTGGCCCCGATGTACAGCGCCGGGGGAGACCTGCTCGGCGTGCTCTCGGTGGACCGCCCGCGCAGCGGGAAGCGGCCCGGGGCGTGGACCAGGGAGGCGCTGGAGATGTTCTCCCTGCAGGCCTCGATCGCGATCGGCAACGCCCGGCTGCGGGCCGAGATGCAGCGCGCGCTGGCCCGACTGGAGAAGGAGCAGCAGGCCCTGCGGGCCAGCGAGGAGAGCTTCCGGCAGGCCTTCGAGTACGCGCCCAGCGGGATGGCCATCACCGAGCTGCACGGCGCCGCGATGGGCCAGCTGACCAGGGTGAACGACGCGCTCTGCCGGCTGCTCGGGCGGCCCCGGGCGACGCTGCGCCAGCAGCGCTTCGCGGACCTGGTGCACCCGGACGACCTGGAGCTGCTCCAGCGCACCAGCGCCGAGGGCGGGCGGGCCGAGCTGCGGCTGTCCCGGCGGGACGGCGGCTACCAGTGGGTCTGCCTGCGCAACTCGGTGGTGGCGGACGCGGCCGAGGGGCCGAGCTTCCTGCTGACCCACGTCGAGGACATCGAGGAGCGCAAGCGCCACGAGTTCCAGCTGGCGCACCGGGCCAGCCACGACGCGCTGACCGGGCTGCCGAACAGCGCCGAGCTGCGGGCCAGGCTGGGCCGCCGGATCTGTCCGCTGGACCCGGCGGGCGTGGCGGCGCACGAGGCCGGCCCCGAGCGCCTGGACGGCGAGCCCGCGTACGCCGGGCAGGTGGCCTCGTACGGCGGCTTCGAGGTGGGGGGCGGCCCGGTCGCCCTGCCGCACGGCCACGGGGCCGCTGACGGGCCCGCCAGGGGGTTGGAGCGGGAGGCGTTCGGCCTGGACCGGGAGGCCTTCGGGCGGGTCCGCGAGCACGTCGAGGTGCCGGCCGACCACGTGCACACGGTGATCCCCTCCGAGCTGCCGGCCGGCGGTGACCTCTGGGGCTCCGGGCCGCGCGGCCCGGCCGCGGAGAAGGGCCTGGCCGTGCTCTTCTGCGACCTGGACGGCTTCAAGTCGATCAACGACCGGTTCGGCCACAAGGCGGGCGACGGGGTGCTGATCGAGGTGGCCCGGCGGCTCCAGCAGGTGGTCCGGGAGGGTGACACGGTGGCCCGGCTCGGCGGCGACGAGTTCGTGGTGCTGGCCGACGGGATCGGCCGCGAGGAGGCCAAGGACCTGGCCGGACGGCTGCGCAACGCGATCATCCCGCCGATGCGGATCGACAACCGGACCACCCGGGTCGGCGTCAGCCTCGGCATCGGCTGGGCCGGCTGCGGCATGTCGATCGAAGAGGTGCTGCACGTCGCCGACGAGCGGATGTACGACGAGAAGCGGGCGCGCGGCGGCAGTCCGCGGGGCGCGCGGGGCGAGCGTTCGCACCGGCGCGCGGGGTGAAAGCGGCAGGTCGGACGGGGTCCGAACGGCGGGCGGCCGCCCGGGGTACGCCCTGACGGAGTGTCAGGCGCACCGTTTCTCCACCCGTTCCCCCGACCGTGTGCGCGGCGGTGGACGGCTTTCCCCGGCATCGGGCCGGGCAGGTAGGGTTCCCCGGTACGAGCGTTCATTCGCCCGTGCGGCGACGGGCCGCCGCACGTGTGCTGCGATGGGGAGTTGACCACCGTGACGACGGCCGGAAGTGACGGAGCGTCCGAGGACCGGACGGAGGAGGACCCTTTCGCGTACCTCTACCGGCCCGCCGACGGCGAGTCCGCCGCCGAGCAGCCGAGGTCCGCGGGGTACTCGCGCCCGGTGGAGGTGGGCCGCGCCCAGTACCCGCCGCCGCAGCCGCAGGCCGCCTACCAGCCGACGGCGCAGCAGCTACCGCACCAGCAGGGGGCGCAGCAGCACGCCCGGTACGCCGAGCACTCCCGCCCGCAGCCGGGCGAGCAGGCTCCGGCCGGGCGGAGCAAGGGCGTGGTCATCGGCGCCATCGCGGTGGTGGCCGCGATCGCCATCGGGGCCGGCGTGGCGCTCTCCAGGGGTGACGCCGGCCAGGGCGACAAGAACGCCTCCGGCTCCACCGGCAGCGCCGCGGCGAGCACGCCGAGCACCGGCCCGTCGCCGTCCGCCTCGCCGAACCCGAGCGCCTCGCCGCTGGTCAACGGCGCGGGCGTGGCCGACTTCAGCGGTCTGCAGCTCTCCGGCGGTGCGGCGGTGGCCAACTCGGTGGGCGGGGCCAAGGGCAAGGGCGGCTACGTCACCGGCCTGGCGGGCGGTGCGGTGGTGAGCTGGAAGGTCACCGTCCCGCAGGCGGCCACCTACCGGGTGTCGATCCGCTTCAACAACATCGGCGCGGACGCCCAGGCGGTGGTGAAGGTGGACGGCAAGCCCACCTACACCCCGATCAACCTGAAGAACTACAAGGCCGGCCTCCAGCCTGAGCAGGCCTGGTTCGGCTCCTGGATAAGCGCCGAGGTCCCCAGCGCGGGCGAGCACACGATAACGATCGAGTCCGCCCCCGGGAGCCCGGCCGGCGCGGTGCTCTTCGACCAGATCGCGGTCACCCCGAACGGGGTCGACCCCGGTCTGTGACCGCGAGGGAGTCCGTGACCGTCCGGGCCGAAGGCGAGCAGCGGGACGCAGATCCGCTGCTCACCTCTCCCGGAGGGTCAGGAGGCCCCGGTCAGGCCGCGTGGGCCCGACTGAAGCGGTCCGCGCCGACGATCCACTCGCCGCGGCGCATCACCGCGACGAGGTCGTAGGTCTCGGAGTCGAGCACGACCAGGTCGGCGTTCTTGCCGGCCTCCAGGGTGCCGATCGAGTCGTCCAGGCCGAGCAGGCGGGCCGGGACGGTCGACAGCGAGGTGACGGCCTGGTTGAGCGTCAGACCGTTGACGGTGACCGAGCGCTTGAAGGCGACGTCCAGGGTGAGGGTGGAGCCGGCAATCGAGCCGCCCTCGACCAGGCGGGCGACCCCGTTCTCCACCCGGACCTGGAGCGGGCCCAGCGGGTAGAGGCCGTCGCCCATGCCGGCCGCGCCCATCGCGTCGGTGATCAGGGCGACCCGCTCGGCACCGGCGGTGCCGTAGGCGAGGTCGAGCACCGAAGGGTGCAGGTGCACGCCGTCGTTGATCAGCTCGACGGTGACCCGCTCGTCCTCGAGCAGGGCCACGATCGGGCCCGGGGCGCGGTGCTGGATGCCCGGCATCGCGTTGAACAGGTGGGTGGCGACGGTGGCCCCGGCCTCGACGGCCTCCAGGGTCTTGTCGTAGTCCGAGTCGGTGTGGCCGACGGCCGCGATCACGCCGAGGTCGGCGAGCATCCGGACGGACTCCAGACCACCCGTCAGCTCCGGCGCCAGGGTGAACATCCTCGCGGTGCCGCGGGCGGCGTCCACCAGCTTGCGCACCACGGCCGGGTCGGGGTCGCGCAGCAGGTCGGGGCGGTGCGCGCCGCAGCGGTTGTGCGAGATGAACGGGCCCTCGAAGTGCACGCCCGCCAGCACGCCGTCCTCGACCAGCTCGGAGAGCACGGCGGCCTGGTGGCAGAGCTCGTCGATCTCCCCGGTGACGGTGGAGGCCATGGTGGTGGTGGTGCCGTGGGCCAGATGGGTGCGGGCCACGGTGAGCGCCTCCTCGGCGATCCCCGAGGCGTAGGAGCCGCCGCCGCCGCCGTGCACGTGCAGGTCCACGAAGCCGGGGACGACGGTGTAGCCCGTGAGGTCCACGTCGCCCGGCTCGGTCTCCCCGCCGAGGCCCGCGATCCGCGAACCCTCGACGGACAGCCGCCCGTGCTCGATCACACCGCCCGGCAGGACCAGTCGGGCTCCGGCAAGTGCAGTTCGGTCCGCGCTCACGCGGTCACCTCCATGGAGAGCAGATCCCAGGCGAGCAGGCCCGCGCCCAGGGATGCGGCGGTGTCTTTGAGCATGGCGGGAACGACCTTCGGGGGCATCTGGAAGGTCAGCCGCTCGGACACCGCTGCGCGCAAGGGTGTGAAGAGCGTGTCACCGGCTTCGGCCAGCCCGCCGCCGACGATCACCGTCGAGGGGTCGAGCAGGCTCTGGGCCAGCACGATCCCGTCGGCCAGCGCGTCGACCGCGGTCCGCCACACCTCCAGGGCGCGCGGGTCCCCGGCGTCGACCGCCGCGGCGCAGGCCGCCGCGTCCGCCTCCGGGTCGCCGGTGGCCTCGGCCCAGGCCCGGGAGACGGCGCCGGCCGAGGCCAGCGTCTCCAGGCAGCCCTTGGCGCCGCAGCCGCACTGCGGGCCGCCGGGGCGGACCACCACGTGGCCGATCTCGCCGCCGTAGCCGTGCGCGCCCGCCTCGATCGCCCCGTGGATGCCGATCGCCCCGGCGATGCCGGTGCCCAGCGCGATGAAGAGGAAGCGGTCCACGCCCTGCCCGGCGCCGATCCGGCCCTCGGCCAGCCCGCCGGAGCGGACGTCGTGGCCGAGGGCGACCGGAAGGCCGCCGAGGCGCTCGCCGAGCAGCTTGCGCATCGGCAGGTCCCGCCAACCGAGGTTGGCGGAGAAGACCGCGATCCCGTTCTTCTCGTCGATCGTCCCCGGCACCGCCACGCCGGCGGCGAGGGGGCCGGTGCCGAAGCGGCTGCGGCCCTCCTGCGCCAGCTCGGCGGCGAAGTCGAGGATGGTGGCGACGACGGCGTCCGTGCCGTGCTCCCGCCCGGTCGGTCGGCGTGCTTCGAACAGCACGGAGCCGTCCTGGGCGAGCAGCGCGGCCTTCATGCCGGTGCCGCCTACATCGAGTGCGATGACGTGCTTCACGGGGGACAGTTTCCCTTGGACTTGTCGGAGAGGTCTAGTCCAGTTGCGTGATTGGTCTGGTCCATGGTGGTGAGGTTTGTCGCCTTTAAGGGTGTCTTAAGGCCCTTTGTTCGGGCTTTGTCAACCTTCTTTCCTATTGTCGGCAAGGGAGTTGGGAAGGAAAAGGGATCAGACCAGGATGATGGAGCGGGTCAGCGCGCGCGGCTCGTCCGGGTTCAGACCGCGCGCCTCGGCGGTCGCCACCGCGAGCCGCTGGGCCCGCACCAGGTCCGCCATCGGGTCCAGGCCGGGCTCGTCCAGCAGCTCGGCGCCGGTGGCCCCGATCTGCTCGGGCAGGCCCTCCGGCAGGCCGCCGAAGGCCCAGACCGCGCGGCCCGGCGCGGCGATGGCGATCGGCCCGTGCCGGTACTCCATCGCCGGGTAGGACTCGGTCCAGGCGCCGGCCGCCTCGCGCATCTTCAGGCCGGCCTCCTGGGCCAGTCCGTACGTCCAGCCGCGGCCGAGGAAGCTCACCTGCTCGGCGGTGACCAGGGCGGCCGGCAGCTGCCAGGCCAGCGCTCGCTCGGCGTCGGCGGCGGCCTGTGCCACCGTGGCCACGCCGGCCGGCAGTGCGTCCTCCAGCTCCAGGTGGGCCCGGAGCAGGGCGAGGGCGGTGGTGGCGAAGCGGGTCTGCACCACCGAGTGCTCGTCGGCGAACTCCAGCATCACGTGCTGGTCGGCCACCTCCAGCACCGGACTGCCGGGGGTGCCGGTGAGCACGGTGGAGGGGGTCTTGAGCCGGTCGAGCAGCTCGATCACCTCGGTGGTGGTGCCGGAGCGGGTGATCGCCACGATCCGGTCGTAGCGGCGCCCGAGCGGGAACTCGGAGGCGGCCAGGGCGTCGGTCTCGCCGTGCCCGCCGCTCTCGCGCAGCACCGCGTAGGCCTGCGCCATGAACCAGGAGGTGCCGCAGCCGACGACCGCGACCCGCTCGCCGCGCCGCGGCAGGGCGGGGGAGACGGTGGCGGCCAGGGCGGCGGCCTGTCGCCAGTTGGCGGGCTGGGTGGCCAGTTCCTGGGCAGTCAGGGAAGACATGGGTACGGCCCCTCCGGGGAATCCAGGCGTGGATGCTTGAAGCTGATTGATTTATAGATGTTTCGCGCAGGATTGCGCAAGAGCACTCGCGCGAGATGAACTGTGGGAAGCTGATCCAGCCGCGCCGGAGACCTCCGGTGCGGGCGCTGCGGGAGAGGGGCGGCACCAAGCGTGTCCAGGTACGAGCGGTGGAACGCACTGCTGGAACTGCTCAACGAGCACGGCAAGTTGGAGGTCGAGGAGGCCGCCGAGGCGCTCGACGTCTCCGCCGCCACCATCCGCCGCGACCTGGACCAGCTGGCGCGCCAGCAGATGGTCACCCGGACCAGGGGCGGCGCGGTGGCGCACAACGTCAGCTACGACCTGCCGCTGCGCTACAAGACCGCCCGCAACGCCGACGCCAAGCAGCGGATCGGCGCCGCGGTGGCCGAGTTGATCGCCCCGGGCGAGGTGGTCGGCCTCAACGGCGGCACCACCACCACCGAGGTGGCCCGCGCGCTGGCCGTGCGCCCGGAGCCGGACGGCGGGTCGGGCCAGGCGCTGACCATCGTCACCAACGCGGTGAACATCGCCAACGAGCTGACGGTCCGTCCGCAGGTGAAGATCGTGCTCACCGGCGGGGTGGCCCGGCCGCAGTCCTACGAGCTGATCGGCCCGCTGGCCACCCTGGTGCTCAACGAACTCGCCCTGGACGTCACGGTCCTGGGCGTGGACGCGCTGGACGCCGAGCACGGCGCCACCGCCCACAACGAGGGCGAGGCGAGCGTCAACCGGCTGCTCGCCGAGCGGGCCCGCCGGGTGGTGGTGGCGGCCGACTCCTCCAAGCTCGGCCACCGGGCCTTCGCCCGGATCTGCGGGGCGGAGCGGATCTCGGTACTGGTGACCGACGACGGCATCTCCGCGGAGCTGACGGCGGCCTTCACGGAGGCCGGCGTGCAGGTGATCACGGCCTGAACGGCCTTCACCCATTAGCGCGTTGCGCCTGATGCAACGTCAGCCGAGATTCGGTAACTACCGTGTGTACAGGTCTGGACCACTGATGGTCCGCGCTGGAAAGGTGGCCGACGCTCCGTCTCCGCCCGAAGGTTGGTCCACCGTTGTCCAGCGCCGCCCGCAGGTCCTTCCTCTCCTCGACGGCCCTCGCCGTCACCGCCGCGCTGCTGCTCAGCGGTTGCGGCGCGCTCGGCCTGGGGAAGGAGGGCGACGTGACGCTCAAGCTGGTCGCGCCGGACTACGGCACCAACCGGGCCACCAGCACCGAGCCGTACTGGCAGGAGCTGGCGAAGAGCTTCGAGGCGGCCAACCCCGGCATCAAGGTCGAGGTCGAGGTGGTCTCCTGGACCGACATCGACACCCGGGTCGCCGAGCTGATCAAGAGCGGCAAGTCCCCCGACCTGGTGCAGACCGGCGGCTACGCCGACCAGGTCGCGGCCGGGCGGCTCTACCCCGCCGGTGACGTGCTGACCATCGAGACCCAGGCCAACATGCTGGCCTCGATCTCCCAGGCCGGGCAGGTGCTCGGCAGCCAGTACGGCATCCCCTTCACCACCTCCTCCCGGCTGTTCTTCTACAACAAGGCGATCTTCGAGAAGGCGGGCGTCACCGCCCCGCCCGCCACCTGGGACGAGCTGATCAAGGCGGCCAAGAAGATCAAGGAGAAGGTGCCGGGGGTCACCCCGTACGCACTGCCGCTCGGCCCCGAGGAGGCCCAGGCCGAGGGCCTGATGTGGGCCACCTCCGGGGGCGGCGGCTTCGCCGACGACGCGGGCAACTACAGCATCGACAGCGACGCCAACCAGAAGACCTTCGACTGGCTGCGCACCTCGCTGGTCAACCCGGGCCTGACCTACAAGGACCCCGGCGCGGTCAACCGGGCCACCGCCTTCGAGGACTTCGCGGCCGGGAAGGTGGCGATGCTCAACGGCCACCCGCAGCTGGCCCTCAACTCCGACAAGTCGGGCGTCCAGTACGGCACTGCCCCGCTGCCCCGCAGGGACGCCCAGGGCAAGGCCTCCTCGATGGGCGTGGCCGACTGGATGATGGCCTTCAAGGCCAACGGGCACCGGGCCGAGATCAAGAAGTTCCTCAGCCACGTCTACCAGAAGGAGAACGTCATCAAGTTCGCGTCGATGTACAACCTCCTGCCGGTGACCCAGGACGCGCGCGAGGAGATGGCGGCCTCCGGCCACAACATCAAGCCCTTCCTGGACGCGCTCACCAACGCGCGCTTCTACCCCTACGGCGAGACCTCCTGGGACCGGGTCAGCGGCCTGCTCAAGAAGCAGCTCGGCGGCGCC
The DNA here is from genome assembly GCF_053602875.1 of Kitasatospora sp. NPDC004289. NCBI lineage: Bacteria > Bacillati > Actinomycetota > Actinomycetes > Kitasatosporales > Streptomycetaceae > Kitasatospora > Kitasatospora sp. NPDC004289. Next base: position 75,198 of record NZ_JBSGEL010000032.1, read on the forward strand.
GTGAAGAACGACGGACAGGGGGTCCTGTCCGGTCTCCAGGGCGCCGCCGCGGAGGCCGCCGAGCAGAGCCGGCGCACCTCGGGGGGCTGACGGCCGCTCAGGCCCCTTCGGGGGCCTCGGGGGCCTCGGGGCCGAGGTCGATCGCGTAGGCCTTGCGGAGGGTCTCGTGCACCGTCCAGGTGGTGCGGTCGCCCTCGCGCAGGATCCCGACGGTGCCGGGGGCCAGCTCCAGGGTCTCGCCGCCCTCCACCGCGACGGTGGCCCGGCCGCTCACCACCACGAACATCTCGTCCGCCTCGGTGTCGGTCGCCACGCCCGGGGTGATCTGCCAGATGCCGCGCAGGCGGCGGCCGTCGGGCGACTCCCAGAGCAGCTTGCCGGACACCTCGGGGGCGCCGGAGACGATCTGCGAGGGGTCGAGCGGGTCGGGCTCGAGGTCGGTGTCGGGGATGCTGAGAGCGAAGCTGTGGTCCATGGGGTCGACGCTAACCCGGGTGGCGCGACGGGCGGGGGAGCAGACTGTGTCGCCCTGGCCGGGCAGAATGACACCCCGTAAGTGGAGGTGGCCGACATGCCCGACCTGACCGACCGCGAACGCGCGGTGCTCGCCCTGGAGGCCCGCGGCTGGCGCACGGCCGGCGCCAAGGAACGCGCCGTCCGGGAGGAGCTCGACCTCTCCGCCACCCGCTACCACCAGCTCCTCAACGCCCTCCTCGACCGCCCCGAGGCCCTCGCGGCCGAGCCGGTCCTGGTCAACCGCCTACGGCGGGTCAGAGAGCGCAAACGAGCCGAACGTTGATGGCGGACGAGGTTGCGCCCCGCAGGGGCGCGGGGAACTGCGCGCAGGGGAACGGCACCACGTGCAACTGGCTCGCCTGCCCCGATCCAGCGCTGGGCCGCCTTCCGTACTCGCGCAGTTCCTCGCGCCCCTGGGTCGCTGCAACTGGACCTCGCGTTCCGGTGTGAGCCGTCCGTCGCCCGGTTAGGGTCGGAGACATGGGTATCCCTGAGCCGAGGACGGAAGCCGGGCGGGTGGGGCTGCGTGCCCTGGTCGCGGAGCCGCGGAGTGCGGTGGTCGCCCTGGACTTCGACGGGACGTTGGCGCCGATCGTGGCCGATCCGGCCGCCGCGCGGGCCGAGCCGGCGGCGGTGGCGGCGCTGCGGGCGCTGCTGCCGTTGGTGGGCGGGGTCGTGGTGGTGACGGGCCGTCCGGCGGCGGTGGCGGTGGAGTACGGGGGGTTCGAGGGCCTCGGGCTGACCGTGCTGGGGCAGTACGGGGCGGAGCGCTGGGAGGCGGGGGTGCTGACGGCGCCGGAGCCGCCGCCCGGGGTGGCCGCGGCGCGGGCGGAACTGCCGTCGGTGGTGGGGGAGTCGGGCGCCTGGGTGGAGGACAAGGGGCGGGCGCTGGCGGTGCACACCCGCCGGACGGCCGACCCGCAGGCACTGTTGGAGGAACTCCGGGCTCCGCTCGCCGGGTTGGCGGACCGTCACGGGCTGATGGTGGAGCCGGGCCGGTACGTGCTGGAGCTGCGTCCACCGGGTGTGGACAAGGGCGGGGCGCTGACGGAGTACCTGGCGGGCCGGCCGGGGGCGGCGGTGCTGTACGCCGGTGACGACCTCGGCGACCTGCCCGCGTACGAGGCGCTGGAGCTGCGCCGCGAGGGTGGCGGCCCGGCCGTGCTGGTCTGCAGTTCGGCCGTCACGGGCGAGCGCCAGGTCGCCGAACTCGCCGACCGGGCCGACCTGTTGGTCCCCGGCCCGACCGGTGTCGCCGAGCTGCTGCAGGCCCTGGCGGGCGCGCTGCGCTGAAGCGCCGCGCGCCCGTGCCCGGAAGTGGGGGTACGGGCGCGCGGCGGTGGTCTCAGGCCCGCGGCGGGGCCGTGGTGGAGCGGATCACCAGCTCGGGGTCGAAGAGCAACTCGCCCGTGGGGACGGGCCGTCCGGCCACCAGGGCGAGGACGCTGCGGCCCACTTCGAGCGCCAGCCGGTCGGCGGGCTGCCGGACGGTGGTGAGCGGCGGGTCGGTGAACTCCGTGATGATGGTGCCGTCGTAGCCGACCACCGAGACGTCGTCCGGGACGGAGAGGCCGTGCCGGCGCAGGCCGCGGATCGCTCCGAGGGCCATGAAGTCGCTGGCCGCGACGATCGCGGTGGCGCCCTGCTTGAGCAGGCCGGCGGCGGCCGCCTGGCCGCCCTCCACGGTGTAGGACTGGCGGAAGACCCAGCTCTCGGCGTCGGCCAGGCCGCGCCGCTCCATGGCGGCGAGGAAGCCCTCCACCCGGCGGTCGGCCGGGTGGTTGCCGGCCGGGCCGGAGGCCATGCCGATCCGGCGGTGGCCGAGGCGGTGGAGGTGGTCCACGGCGAGTTCGGCGGCGAGCGCGTCGTCGGTGGAGAACACCGGCGCCGGATGCCCGTCCGCGAACTCGCCGTTGATGCCCAGGTAGGGCACCCGGCGGTCGCGCAGCAGCTCGTAGGTCTCGACGTCCGCGCCGTCCACCGTGTTGCTGGCGGAGAGGAAGACCACGGCGGCGATGCCGCGGTCGACCAGGGCGGAGACGAACTCGCGCTCCTGCACCCCGCCGGGGAAGGCGGGGCAGAGCACCATCTTCAGCCCGTGCGGGGCGAGCGCGGACTCGATCCGCTCGGCCACGTCGGCGAAGAACGGGTTGGACACCCGCTCCGTCACCACGGCGACCAACTGGCCGGGCGTGGAACGCTCGTAGCCGAGCTCGGACATCGCCCGCTCGACCGCGTCGCGGGTCTTCTTGGCGACGCCCTGCCGCCGGTTGATCACCCGGCTGACGGTCGCCTCGCTGACACCGGCGCGAGCCGCGAGTTCGGTGATGCCGACCTTCATTCCGCCCCTTCCACCTCGGTGGCCCCCACCGGACCACTGAGCACGGCGAGTCCGGACCTCGGCACCGGCAGCGCGTGCAGGCCGGGCGCGAGGCCCAGCGGCCTGCGCTCGATGATACGGCCGGACGGTCCGTAGGCGGTCAGCTCGGTCTCGCCCCCGGGCTCGGCGACCTCCAGGACGATCCGGTCGGAGGCCGAACCGTTCACCAGGACCAGTTCCTGACGCCAGGTCAGGTCGACCGGGACGACCTGCTCGGAGTGCACGCTGACCAGACCGGTGCCGTCCAGGTCGGCGCGGACCACGGGGTAGAGCTCGTCCGGGCGGCCGGGCTCCACCACGCCGTCCAGCAGCACGCCGCGCAGCCTGGTCCACTGGCCGAGCCAGAAGGCGATCGCGGCCCGGTGCTCCTCGGGGACCTCGGTGAGCCGCACCGAGACCTGCGGGACGGAGTGCAGGGTGCCGATCAACTGCCGGGCCACGCTGTGCGCGGGCGCCTCGCGGTGCCAGAGCAGCATGTCCGAGTGGACCGCGCCGCCGATCGCCAGGAAGGCGGTGTCGATGGTGCGGACCCGGTTGGCGGTGGAGTCCGCCGGGCAGTCGAAGGAGCGCAGCAGGTTCCCGTACGGGGCCATGCCGGGGCCGGTGTACGGCTGGCGCAGCTCCAGCAGCAGGCCGGGGCGGACGAGTTCCAGCTCGCGGCGGACCTCGGCCAGCAGCTCGGTCATGGCCCGGCCGACGTCGGGGCCGCCGTCGCCGGCGTGCACCATCGCCTCGTCCAGGAAGTCCAGCTTGAGGCCGTCCAGCCCGTGGTCGCGGACCAGCCGGACGCAGAGCGCGACCACGTGCGCCCGGACCTCGGGCAGCCGGGGGTCCAGCACGTAGGCGCCGGGGACGCCGGCCCGCACGGTGGGCCGCCACCTGTCGTACGCCTCGGAGTCCGGGCCGACCAGCAGCGGGGCGACCCAGAGCAGGTAGTGCAGGCCCAGGCCGCGCACCTCGGCGACGTGCGCGGTCAGGTCGGGGAACTTGGCCGGGTCGGGCCGCCAGTCGCCGCAGCCGGCGTAGCCGCGGCCGTGGCCGCCGAGCTGCCAGCCGTCGTCCAGGATCAGCGCGCCGAAGCCCAGGGTGGTGGCCAGCGCGGCCTCGGCGGCCACGGAGTCCGCGTCCACCTGCTGGTTGAAGGCGTACCAGGTCGAGTACACCGGGGTGCGGGCGCCGTCCGGCACCGGCATCGGGGTGATCCCGGCGGCGTACCACGCGCGCAGGGTGCGCATCGCGGTGGCCACCGAGGGCGAGCGCGGGACGAAGAGCAGCCGGTGCCCGCCGGGGGCGGGGGGCAGCAGCAGCTGCACCACGAAGCTGTCGGTCTCCTCGGAGACCCCGAACCGCAGGCGCGCCTCGGGCACCGGGTCGGCGGCCGCGAAGGTGAGCACGGTGGTGCCGGAGTGGTCGTAGAGGCAGCCGGTGGCGAGTGCGTCCACCAGCGAGACCGCGGCCTTCCCCTCCCAGTCCGCGGTCAGGGTGCGGCGCCAGCCGCCCTGCGGGTGCCAGTAGCCGGCGGCGTCGCCGAGCGGCACCGAGAGCCGGACCTCGACGGGCCCGCCGTCGGCCGAGTCGACCGCCACCATCCGGATGCCGGAGGGGAGTTCGGTGCTGGACCAGTGCCCGCCGGGCACCGCGACCGAGACCAGGTCGAGCAGCGGCTCGAAGGTGGCCGGGGTCAACTCGGCGGTGGTGACCGCCTCTTGGCCGATCTGGTCGATGTGGTTGATGGTCATTCCTTCACCGCCCCTGCGAGGAGTCCGGAGACGAAGTGCTTCTGAAGTGCCAGGAAGAGGGCCGCCATCGGCAGGGCGGCGATCGCCGTGCCGGCCAGGATGGCGCCGTAGTCGGTGTCGTCCACGCCCTGCAGCGAGGCCAGCGCGACCGGGATGGTGAGCGCGCTCTCGCTGCGCAGCACCGTGAGCGGCCAGATGAACTCGTTCCACTGGAAGAGGAAGAGGAAGATGGCCAGCGCGGCCAGCGCGGGCCGCATCGGGGGCAGCGCCACCCGGAGGAAGAGCCGCAGTTCGCCGCAGCCGTCCACCCGGCCGGAGTCCAGCAGCTCGTTCGGGAGGGTGGACATCGACTGCCGCATCAGGAAGATGCCGAACGGCAGCGCCAGGTTGGGCAGGATGACGGCCTGGTAGGTGTCCAGCCAGGTCAGCTCGGCCATCAGGCGGAACAGCGGCACCAGGGTGACCTGGGACGGGATCACCAGACCCAGCATCAGGAGGCCGAACAGCGCCTCCTTGCCCTTGAACTCGAACTTGGCGAAGCCGTAGCCGGCCAGGGTGCAGATCACCCCGGCGGTCAGCGTGTAGACCACCGCGATGCCCAGGGAGTTGACCACCACCCGGCCGAAGTCGGCCTTCTCCTGCAGCGAGTTGAGGTTGTCCAGCAGGTGCCCGCCGGGCAGCAGCGGCGGCGGGGAGGTGAAGATCTCCTTGGAGCTGTGGGTGGCGGCGATGATCAGCCAGTAGAACGGGACCAGGACGGCGGCCAGGGTGATGGCCAGCGACCAGGTCAGGCCGATCGACTTGGCGGTGCGGTGATCGGTGCGGGCGCTCATGACTTGTCCCCCAGCAGCTTGAACTGGACGAGGCCGAGGGCACCGATGATCAGCGCCAGCGCGTAGGCGATCGCCGAGGCGTAGCCGAAGTCGAAGTACTTGAAGGCGTTCTGGTACAGGTACATGCCGATGGTCAGGGTCGCGTTGTCGGGCCCGCCGCCGGTGAGGACGTAGGGCTCGTCGAAGATCTGCAGGGTGCCGATGGTGGAGAGCACCGTGGTGAGCAGCAGGGCCGGCTTGATGCCGGGCAGGGTCACGTGCCGGAACGCCTTCCAGGCGCCCGCCCCGTCCACCGCGGCCGCGTCGTACAGCTCGGCGGGGACGGACTGCAGGCGGGCGAGCAGGATGACCGCGTTGTAACCGGTGTAGTGCCAGGTCAGTGCCAGCCCGAGCGAGATCTTCGCCCAGAGCGGGTCGGTCAGCCAGGGGACGTCCGCCCCGAGCAGCCAGTTGACCAGGCCGTACTGCTGGTTGAGCAGGACGGAGAAGATGATCCCGTAGGCCACCAGGCCGGTGATCATCGGCAGGAAGAAGCCCAGCCGGAACACGGACCGGGCCCGCAGCAGCGAGGAGTTGAGCGCCACTGCGAGGCCGGTCGCGAGGGTCAGCATGAGCGGCACCTGGATCGCCAGGATGACCGCGCTGTTCCCGAGGGAGGTCCAGAACAGCGGGTCGTCGAGCAGCCTGGCGTAGTTGTCCAGGCCGGCGAAGGTCTCGGTGCCTCCGGTGGAGCGGTACAGGCTGAGCCGGAACGAGGCGGCGATCGGGTAGACCTTGAAAGCCGCGAACAACAGCAGCGCCGGGAGGACGAACAGGTACGGCAGCGCACGCCGCCTCGCCGGGGTCATCGAACGACCTTGCGCCCGGTCTGCTGGGCGAGCTGGTCGGCGGCCTGCTTCAGGACCTCGGCCGGGTCGGCACCCTTGAGCAGGACCTTGGTCTGAGCGTCCGTCACCACCTTGAGGGCACGGGCGTAGTCGGCCGAGTAGTTGGTGGCCGGCGACGGCGTCTGCAGGGCCTTGAGGAAGATCTCGCCCTGCTTCTGGCCGCTGAAGAACGGCGACGGGGTGTGGAAGGCCGAGTCCTCGTAGGCGGACATCAGGGCCGGCGCGATGCCCTTGCCCTTGTAGATGGCGACCTGGGAGGCCGGGCGGGTCAGCACGAACTCGATGAAGCTCCAGGCGGCGGCCTGCTGCTTGCTGGAACCGGAGACGGCCAGGTGGGTCGAGTTCACGGTGGCCGCGTTGGTGCCGCCCTGGCGGACGGCCGGGGGGAGCCGGACCTTCCACTTGCCGGCCTCCTGCGGCACCAGGCCCTCGATGATCCCGCCGAACCAGGTCGGCCAGGGCAGCACCGCGGAGGTGGTGTCCTTGATGGAGTTCTCCAGCGCGCTCCAGCCGCCGGACAGGTCGGCGACCAGGCCCGCGTCGTTCAGCTTCTTGATGATGGTCATCGCGGTGACCGCCTGCGGCGAGTCCAGGGTGATCGCGCCGTCCATGTTGAAGTAGAAGGCGCCCTGGAGCTGGAGCAGCAGCTGGAAGAAGTTGGCGGCGTCGGCCTGCGAGGCGGGCTTGTCGATGCCCAGCAGGTACTTGCCGGTCTTCTCCTTGAGCTTCTTGCCCGCCTCGATGACCTCGTCCCAGGTCTGCAGCCCCTCGACGTCCACCCCGGCCTGCTCGAACAGGTCGGCGCGGTACCAGAAGCCGCCCGAGTTGGCCTCCCACGGCAGGGCGTTGACCCGGCCCTTGGGCGCCACGGTCTCCCACAGGCCGGCGGCGAAGGCGTTCTGGTACTTGGTGGCGCCGAGCGGGCCGAGGTCGGCCAGGCCGTTCGGGAACTTCTCGACGTAGCTCGGCAGGTAGTCCACACCGATGTGCAGGACGTCGGCCAGGCCGGCGCCGCCGGCCGCCATGCCGGTGGTGATCTTGTCCCAGATGGCGGGGTTGCCGATGTCCTGGACGGTGACCTTGATGTCCGGGTACGCCTTGTTGAACTCCGGCAGGAGCGCCTTGAGCTGGGCGGCGGGGCCCTGCCAGCTCCAGACCGAGATCTCGCCCTTCTTGGCGTCGCCCGCGCCGCCGCCCTTGGCGTCGGTGCCGGCACCGGTGCCGGAGCACGCGGTGGTGAGGCCGGTCAGCCCGGCGCCCACGGTGATGGCGCCGCCGAGTCTGAGCAGTCCGCGTCTGTCGAGGTCCATGGTGTCTGCCTTTCGAGGGTGGGTGACGGCTGGACGTTAGCAACGCTGCCAGCAGACTTGCAATGGCGTGATGAAAACTTTCTTCCCCGACGTGCAAGAGGATTGAAAGCCTTAGCGCGGGCTGTTAGCTTCGCTGCACCCTCTACAGGCGACCCAGGAGACCCTGATGCGACGCGCCTCAACGACGCTGCTCACTGCTCTCGCACTGCTCGCACCGCTCGCCCCACAGACCTTCGCGGTGGCCGAAGCCGCCACCGCCAAGGTGCCGACCGTGGTCAACCCCGGTTTCGAACTCGGCACCCGGGGCTGGAACTTCACCTCCGGCTCCGGAGTGGCCACCAACTACCCGCACGGCGGCGCCAAGCTCGCCTACCTCGACGGCGGCCCCGGGTTCCGGATCAGCCAGACGCTGACCGCCCCGGTGGACGGCCGGTACGACATCTCGGCCTGGATCGCGGCCGGCGGCCAGGGCGGCCGCTTCGCCGTGAAGGTCAACGGCGCGGAGGCCGGATCGGTCACCGTGCCGGCCCGCTTCGAGTACGCCCGGCACACCGTCAGCCGGGTCGGGGTGCACAAGGGCGACAAGCTGGAGATCGCCTTCGAGTCCGGCGACGCCTGGCTCAACATCGACGACGTGATGATCTCCCCGGCGGCCCCGGCCGACCCGGTCGCCACCTCCTCCGACCCTCGGGTGGTGGAGATGTTCGACTGGGCCAAGCGCAAGGCCAACTCCTGGGTGCTGCTCGCCGGTTCGACCGGCCCGGTGAACGTCGACGAGAACAACCGCTTCGGCACCGGCACCGCCGTCTACGGCCCCTCGTACTGGGCCGGCTACGCCAACCGCAGCGGCTACTACTCCCGCGACATGGCCCACCAGGTGGTCGGCGCCCAGGTGCTCGGCCTGACCGCCGAGAACCGCACCATGCTGCGCTCGTTCGCGGCCTCGGCCACCGAGGCGCACAAGTACTACCCGGTCTGGGCGCACAACTTCGACACCGGCACCTACCTGAGCATCGACTACCGCCGCCCCGACCTGTTCGTCCGCGAGGTGCCGGCCCCGTTCGAGCTGGTGGAGAAGGCGGCCCAGGCGTACCGCTGGAGCGGGGACAAGTCCTACGTCGAGGACGAGGTGTTCTGGGACTTCTACCGGCACACCACGGAAGAGTTCGTCGCCCTGCACGACCAGGCGAAGCCGAACGGCGGGGTGGCGGTCGCGGAGGGCACCGGCAAGGGCATCTTCTCCGGCACCGCCAGCTACAACGAGCAGGGCAACGAGAAGCTGGCCGAGGCCGGTGACGGCATAGCCGCCCAGTACCAGGCCTACCTCGGCCTGGCCGCGCTGGCCCGGGGCAAGGGCGACACGGCGCTGGCCGCCAGGGCCGAGCAGCAGGCCGCCGCCCTCAAGCAGTACTTCAACTCCGAGTGGAGCGGCGCCGGTTCGGGCGCGGACATGGTCCGGGCGTACTCACTGGACGGCACCGCGTTCAAGGGCTGGGGGCTGGAGAACAGCTGGTTCATGCCGATGAAGCGGATCATCGAGGCCGGCCCGCGCAACGAGGCCTACCTGGACTACGTGGACGCCCAGGCGGCCGGCCCCGACGGCCCGTCCAACATCGAGGCCTTCACCTACCTGCCGGACACCTTCTTCGCCAACAACCGCAACGACGCCGCCTGGAAGTGGATGAAGTACGTCTACGACCAGCGCGACGTGCAGCACGTGAACGCCTCGCAGGGCCCGAACGGCGACTACCCCGAGGTCTCCTTCACCCTGGTCGGCCAGACCGTCTCCGGCCTGCTCGGCCTGGAGCCGGACGCCCCGAACCGCAGGCTCACCACGCAGTCCCGGCTGCCCGCCGGGATGGACTGGCTGCAGGTGGACGACATCCCGGTCGGCAAGGACCGGATCGGCCTGCGTCAGGACGGGGTCAACCGCTCCACCCTGACCAACCACTCGGCGAGCCGCACCTACACCTGGGAGGCCCGCTTCGCCGGCAGCCACCCGACGCTGAGCGTGGACGGGGTGGCGCGCAAGGCGCAGACCAAGGTCGAGCACGGGGTCACCTACACCTACCTCACCGTCAAGGTGGCGGCGGGGCAGACGGTCTCGGTCGCGGTCTGACGACCCGTCCGGGCCGGTGGGGATCAGCCCCCCACCGGCCCGGACGGCCCGCTCACTCGCCGCGCAGCGCGTGCAGCTGGTCCAGGAACCACTGCTGCGGCGGCAGCGCGGTGGCCGCGGCGGCCAACCGCTTGGTGCGGTCGGCCCGTTCGGCCTCCGGCATGGTGAGGGCGCGGTGCAGCGCCTCGGCGGTGGCGATCACGTCGTAGGGGTTCACCACCACCGAGTCCTCGCCCAGCTCGGCGTGGGCGCCGGCCTCCCGGGAGAGCACCAGGGCGCAGCCCGCGTCGGAGACCACTGGAACCTCCTTGGCGACCAGGTTCATCCCGTCCCGGATCGGGTTGACCAGGGCCACGTCGGCCAGCCGGTAGGCGGCCAGCGAGCGCGGGAAGTCGTCGTTCACGTGCAGGATCAGCGGCTGCCAACCCGCCGTCCCGAACTCGTCGTTGATCTCCTGGGCGGTCCGCTGCACGGCGGCGGTGTACTCGCGGTACTCCGGCAGGTCGTGCCGGGAGGGGTAGGCGAAGGCGACGTGCACCACCCGGTCCTGCCACTCGGGGCGGGTGCGCAGCAGGTGCCGGTAGGCCAGCAGACCGCGGACGATGTTCTTGCTGAGCTCGGTGCGGTCCACCCGGACGATGGTCCGACGGTCGCCGACGGCCTCCCTGAGGGTGGCCAACCTGGCGTCCACGTCCGGCTGGTGGGCCCGCTCGCGGAGGAAGTCGGCGTCCGCGCCCAGCCCGTGCACCCCCAGTGCGGTGGTCCGCCCGGCGTGGGTGACGGTGAGTGCCGCGCGGTCCACGACGGCGCCCAGCACCGCCTCGCAGCAGTCCGCGAAGGCCAGCGCCCAGCGCCGGGTGAGGAAGCCGGCCCGGTCGGCGCCGAGGATGCCGGTGAGCACGTCGGCCGCCACGTCGTCCGGCAGCAGCCGGTAGTACTCGGGCGGGGCCCACGGGGTGTGCGAGAAGTGACCGATCCTCAGGTCCGGCCGCAGCTCGCGGAGCAGGGCGGGGGCGAGCGAGAGGTGGTAGTCCTGCACCAGGACCGCGGCGTCCGGTGCGGCCTCGGCGGCCAGGGCCTCGGCGAAGGCGGTGTTGTAGGCCCGGTAGGAGTCCCACTCGCGGCGGAAGCGGTCGTCGAAGACCGGTGCCACCGGGGTCTCGTACAGCAGGTGGTGGACGAACCAGAGGGTGGAGTTGGCCACCCCGTTGTACGCCCGGGCGAAGGTGCCGGGGTCGATGTCGAGCATCCGGACGGCCTGACCGCCGACCTGGTGCCCGGCCAGGTCGAGCCGGCCGTCGGGGGCCTGCCGGGCGGCGGTGCGGTCCGCCTCGGAGAGGGCGGCGCACACCCAGACGGCGGACGGGTCGTCGATCGCGGAGAGCCCGGAGACCAGCCCGCCGCCGCCTCTGCGCAGCGTCAGCGAACCGTCGTCCTCGGCGGTGAAGGACACCGGCCCCCGGTTGGAGGCCACCAGGATGGGGGCGGCCCCGGTCTGATTCGAACGTTCGGTCGCGAGATCGGCCATGTCACCAACCTTGCCTCGCACCCCCGGGGGCAAACCAGTCGGCACACGGGGCGCATGCGGGGGGCTCACCGTCGGTGGTACTCCGGCACGGTCACCATCGGCGGCCGCTCCAGTGCGCCGACCGGATGGGTGTGGGCGGTGAACTCCCGGCTGGCCGGATCCCGGGTGAACTGGGTGAGCAGCGGACGGACCAGGTCCTGCGTGCTCTTCAGCCGGTCGGTCCGGTCCAGCCGCTCCAGCGCGGTGCGGTAGATCGTCGCCGCCATCCGCCCGAGTGCCTGGCCGTCCTGGTGCCGGTGGTGCCGCACCCCGACGTCCACCTGGGCCAGCGCGTCCAGCCCGGCCAGCTCCAGCGCGTCCACCAGCAGGCCGAGCTCCACCCCGTAGCCGGTGGGGAAGGGCAGCCGCTCCAGCAGGGACCGGCGGGCCGCGTACTCGCCGCCCAAGGGCTGGACGAATCCGGCCAGTTGGGGCCAGTGGAGGTTCAGCAGGGGGCGCGCCACCAGCTCGGTGACCCGCCCGCCGCCGGCCGGGACGACGGCCCCGTCGGTCTCCAGGGGCCGGTCGTACATCGCCTTCACCAGGTGGATCGACGGGTCGGTCAGCAGCGGCCCGACGATCCCGGAGACGAAGGCCGGGTCGAACTCGCGCAGGTCCGCGTCCACGAAGCAGACGATCTCCCCGGAGGTGGCCAGCAGCGAGCGCCAGAGCACCTCGCCCTTGCCCGCCACCGCCGGCAGCCGGGGCAGCACCTCGTCCCGGTGCACCACCCGGGCGCCGGCCTCCGCCGCGATCCGGGCCGTGCCGTCGGCCGAGCCGGAGTCCACCACCACCAGCTCGTCCACCAGCGGCAGACGCTCCATCAGCTCGCGGCGGATCACCCGGACGATCCCGCCGACGGTCGACTCCTCGTCCAGGGCCGGCAGCACCACGCTGATCGTCCCGGCCGGCCCCGCCGCCTGCTTGGCCGCCAGCAGTGCCTCCAACGGCCGGTCGCCGGCGCTCCAGGAGCGCTGGCACAGCCAGTCGGACACCTCCGGCAGCAACTCCTCGGCAGGGTCGGACGGCTGAGGCTGGTCGGGCACTGTCTCGTCTCCTCGCGCTTCGCATCTCGTACCTCGGACGGCCGGTTCCCGCTCCGGCGCCTTCGGATACAGTCTTCGTACTGCGGTCAGACCTTCGCACGTCGGGGTCGGCCGGAGAGCAGGACCACAACTTCACAGAGCTCATCCAGAGGGACTGAGGGAACGGCCCGTTGACGTCCCGGCAACCTTCTCGCGCGATCAGGCCCATCTGCGGCCACGGCGGGACAGGTGCCAATTCCGGCCTGTGGCGCGACCGCGTCACGGGGAAGATGAGGAGAGAGGCCTCCGCCACCATGGCTACCGCTGTTTCCGCCGCACCCACCGTCGACCTCGGGCCCGCCGACCAGCTGTCCTGTCGCGAGTGCGGCACCAAGTTCCCGCTCGGCCCCAGCTTCGCCTGCCTCGAGTGCTTCGGCCCGCTGGAGATCGCCTACGACTTCGGCTCCGCGGACGCCGAGGCGCTGCGCAAGCGGATCGAGGCCGGCCCGGCCTCCATCTGGCGCTACGCCCCGCTGCTGCCCGTCCCGGCCGACGTGGCCTCCAAGCCCAACCTCAACCCGGGCTGGACCCCGCTGGTGAAGGCCGACAACCTCGGCCGCGAGCTCGGCTTCACCGCCCAGCTGCACGTCAAGGACGACTCGGGCAACCCGACCCACTCCTTCAAGGACCGCGTGGTGGCCTGCGCCATCGAGGCGGCGCGCGCGTTCAACTTCACCACCCTGTCCTGCTCCTCCACCGGCAACCTGGCCGGTGCGGTGGGCGCGGCGGCGGCCCGGGCCGGCTTCAAGTCCTGCGTGTTCATCCCGCACGACCTGGAGCAGGGCAAGGTCGTGATGGCCGGTGTCTACGGCGGCGAGCTGGTCGGCATCGAGGGCAACTACGACGACGTGAACCGCTTCTGCTCCGAGCTGATCGGCGACCCGGCCGGCGAGGGCTGGGGCTTCGTCAACGTCAACCTCCGCCCGTACTACGGCGAGGGCTCCAAGACCCTGGCGTACGAGATCTGCGAGCAGCTCGGCTGGCGCCTGCCGGAGCAGATCGTCATCCCGATCGCCTCGGGCTCCCAGCTCACCAAGATCGACAAGGGTCTGCAGGAGCTGATCAAGCTCGGCCTGGTCGAGGACCGGCCCTACAAGATCTTCGGCGCCCAGGCCGAGGGCTGCTCCCCGGTCTCCGCCGCCTTCAAGGCCGGCCGCGACGTGATCAAGCCGGTCAAGCCCGACACCATCGCCAAGTCGCTGGCGATCGGCAACCCGGCCGACGGCCCGTACGTGCTGGACATCGCCCGCCGCACCGGCGGCGCGGTGGAGGACGTCACCGACGCCGAGGTGGTCGAGGCCATCAAGCTGCTGGCCCGCACCGAGGGCATCTTCGCCGAGACCGCGGGCGGCGTGACCATCGGCGTGCTGAAGAAGCTGGTGGAGACCGGGCAGCTCGACCCGGCCAAGGAGACCGTGGCGATCAACACCGGCGACGGCCTGAAGACCCTGGACGCCGTCTCCGACGCCGGTCTGACCGCCACCATCCGCCCGACCCTGGAGTCCTTCCGGGCCGCCGGCCTCGCCTCCGCCTGATCCCCTTCAGTTCCGTTCTAGGAGTTCCCCCATGAGCGCCACCGTCCGCATCCCGACCATCCTGCGCACCTACACCGGCGGCGCCGCCGAGGTGGCCGCCGAGGGCGCCACCCTGGCCGCCGTGATCGCCGACCTGGACGCCAACCACCCCGGCATCGCCGCCCGGGTGCTGGACGACGCCGGCAAGCTGCGCCGCTTCGTGAACGTCTACGTGAACGACGACGACGTGCGCTTCGCCGAGGGCCTGGAGACCGAGATCAAGGACGGCACCAGCATCTCGATCATTCCGGCCGTGGCCGGGGGCTGCTGAACCGGCTGCTCCGCAGTACGGCGCAATCGACGGGCCGTCACCGCGACCGGAACGAATGATTCCGGTTATTCGGTGGCGGCCCGCCGCATGTCGCGGTGAATTTCCGTCAGGTGCCAGGGGGTAGAGTGCGGAGTCGGATCGGAGGTTTCGAATCCCGTCCGGCGGTACGGCTGAGTCGTGCACGCAGGGCCCGTCCGTCGGTTGAGACGTCGGGCGCCCGCGGTGGGACGGGAACTGTCAGGCCAGCGTCAGGAATCTGACAGCGTCTCATCCCGATTGGTCCGCTATGCCCGGAGCGAATTGCCGCTCCGTGAGGCTTTCCTCCCGTCACATCCCTTTCGTCACACGGTGAATTCGGCGAAGTTGACCCTGTTGCAGAGGGCGTCTGTCCGGATACATTCAGCGGCGGTCGGCGCGTTCAAGCAATGACCGCGGCTACGCCCAGGGGGGGTTCCCTCGGGCGTGTGCCGGTACAGACCTGGGTCCGCATCCTGTGGACCCGCGAAGGGCCAGCACAGCACAAGGGGAGTTCGGAATGGCTCAGGGCACCGTCAAGTGGTTCAACGCGGAGAAGGGCTACGGCTTCATCGCGGTCGACGGTGGTGCGGACGTGTTCGTCCACTACAGCGCGATCCAGATGGACGGCTACCGCACCCTCGAGGAGGGCCAGCGGGTCGAGTTCGAGATCTCCCAGGGGCAGAAGGGCCCGCAGGCGGACATGGTCCGCGCGGCGGTCTGACCTTCCGCACCTGCGGACCTCGGCTCGGCTTCGGGCTGGCAGTCTCCACGCTTCGCCGGCAGGCCCGTACGACACCACGTCGTACGGGCCTGTCGTCGTGTGCGCGCGGGCCCGCGGCGCGGGTGTCCGTATCACGATTGGGCTTGCACTCGATACCCGAGAGTGCTAATCATTGGCGTTAGCACTCACAGCATGAGAGTGACAACGGACCGGGTCGGTGAGGCCCCCGGGAGCGGTAGGGGACAAGACCCCCGCACACCAGGGCCGTCCGTCGCGGGCGCCCTCCGGTCCGGCGCAGTCGACGTGTCCTGGAGGACCACTTCCGATGGCCAAGATCATCGCTTTTGACGAGGAAGCTCGCCGCGGACTCGAGCGCGGCATGAACCAGCTTGCCGACGCCGTCAAGGTGACGCTGGGCCCCAAGGGCCGCAACGTCGTCCTTGAGAAGAAGTGGGGCGCCCCCACGATCACCAACGACGGTGTCTCCATCGCCAAGGAGATCGAGCTCGAGGACCCGTACGAGAAGATCGGCGCGGAGCTCGTCAAGGAGGTCGCCAAGAAGACCGACGACGTCGCGGGTGACGGCACCACCACCGCCACCGTGCTCGCCCAGGCGCTCGTCCGCGAGGGTCTGCGCAACGTCGCCGCCGGCGCCAACCCGATGGCCCTGAAGCGCGGCATCGAGAAGGCCGTCCAGGCTGTCTCCGACCAGCTGCTGGCCCAGGCCAAGGACGTGGAGACCAAGGAGCAGATCGCCTCCACCGCCTCCATCTCCGCCGCCGACACCCAGATCGGCGAGCTCATCGCCGAGGCGATGGACAAGGTCGGCAAGGAAGGCGTCATCACCGTCGAGGAGAGCAACACCTTCGGTCTGGAGCTCGAGCTCACCGAGGGCATGCGCTTCGACAAGGGCTACATCTCCGCCTACTTCGCCACCGACCTGGAGCGGATGGAGTCCTCCTTCGAGGACCCGTACATCCTGATCGCCAACTCCAAGATCGGCTCGGTCAAGGACCTGCTCCCGCTGCTGGAGAAGGTCATGCAGAGCGGCAAGCCGCTCGTCATCATCGCCGAGGACGTCGAGGGCGAGGCCCTGTCGACCCTGGTCGTGAACAAGATCCGTGGCACCTTCAAGTCCGTCGCCGTCAAGGCCCCGGGCTTCGGTGACCGCCGCAAGGCCATGCTCGGCGACATCGCCATCCTCACCGGTGGCACCGTCATCTCCGAGGAGGTCGGCCTCAAGCTGGAGAACGCCGGTCTCGACCTGCTGGGCACCGCCCGCAAGGTGGTCATCACCAAGGACGAGACCACCATCGTCGACGGTGGCGGCGACAGCGACCAGGTCGCCGGCCGCGTGAACCAGATCCGCGCCGAGATCGAGAACTCCGACTCGGACTACGACCGCGAGAAGCTCCAGGAGCGCCTGGCCAAGCTCGCCGGTGGCGTCGCCGTCATCAAGGCCGGCGCCGCGACCGAGGTCGAGCTCAAGGAGCGCAAGCACCGCATCGAGGACGCCGTCCGCAACGCGAAGGCCGCCGTCGAGGAGGGCATCGTCGCCGGTGGTGGCGTCGCGCTGCTGCAGGCCGGTGTCGCCTTCGACAAGCTGGAGCTGACCGGCGACGAGGCCACCGGTGCCAACATCGTGCGCGTCGCGCTCGAGGCCCCGATCAAGCAGATCGCCACCAACGCCGGCCTCGAGGGTGGCGTCGTCGTGGAGAAGGTCCGCAACCTCGAGTCCGGTTGGGGCCTCAACGCCGCGACCAACGAGTACGTCGACCTGATCGCCGCCGGCATCATCGACCCGGCCAAGGTCACCCGCTCCGCCCTCCAGAACGCCGCCTCCATCGCGGCGCTCTTCCTCACCACCGAGGCCGTCATCGCCGACAAGCCGGAGAAGGCCGCCGCGGCCGCCGGCGGCGGCATGCCGGGCGGTGACATGGACTTCTGATCCTCCCGAGGATCGGCAAGCTCCGGAACGTCCGTCAGGGCGGCCTCCCCTCACCGGGGAGGCCGCCCTGCGGCGTTTCACCGTCCGGGGGGACCGCGGCGGCGGCCGGACCGACCTGACGGAGAGCCGCCCGGTCACTCGCCCGGTCCGGTTCCTGCGGCGGGTGGGGGAGGGGACAATGGGGGGATGAGTTCCGATGGCATCGAGAGTGCGCTGCACGCGGCGCGGGCGTTGATCCTGGCCGATCTGACGGCGCGTGACGTGGCCGATCCGCAGGTGGTGTCGCTGGTCGAGGAGGTGCTCACCAAGCGGCGGTGGTGGGTGGAGCAGTGGCCGGACGGGGTGGAGTACCTGGCGGGGCTGGTGGCGCAGGACGTGCAGGACGCGCTGCTGGAGGGGTACGGGCGGTGGCCGGTGTGCCGGTCGTGCGCGGCCGAGGGGGATCCGCACGCGCTGGGCGTGGAGCCGGAGTTGGGGCCGGAGCCGCACTGGGTGTGCGGCAAGGAGGGCGTGGCGGTGGCCCCGGTGGGGTCGCTGACGTGATCCTGGTCGATCCGCCCACCTGGCCGGGGCACGGGAAGTACTGGTCGCACCTGGTGAGCGACGTCTCGTACGCGGAGCTGCACGCCTTCGCGGAGCGGCTGGGTGCCCCTGCGAGGGGCTTCGAGCGGGACCACTACGACATCCCGGCGCACTGGTACGAGAAGGCGGTGGCGCTCGGCGCGGAGCCGGTCGGCAGCAAGGAGCTGGTCGCCCGCCTCAGCGCGGCGGGCCTGCGCCGCCGCAAGGCGGACGTCCGGGGCCCGCGCCCGGCCTGACGGCCCGTCGGACCGGCCGGCCCGGGGTCAGCCGCCGAGCAGCAGCAGTTCGCCCCCGAGGTTGCGGCGGGCGGCGGCGTCGTAGCGTTCGCGGGCCTCGGGGGTGCGGTAGAGCGCGGGCAGGTCGAGGAGTTGGCGCAGGATCGCCGCCCGGCCGGCCCGGAAGGCGTCCTCGGGGACGAAGGCGTACTCCTCGCGGACGGCGGCCGCGTAGGCGGCGTACTGCTCGGGGGTGCCGCCGAGCACCGCGAGGTCGGCGTCGCAGAGGACCTCGCCGTTGCGGTCGCCCTCGGCCGGGTGGTGGCCGACCGTCAGGCGGACCAGGCGGGCCACCTCCTCGACCAACTCCCCGCCCAGGCCCGCCTCCCGCAGGGCGCGGACGGCCAGTGCCGCGGAGCGCTCCTCGTTCTCGGAGCGGTCCGGCCGGTACACCGCGTCGTGGAACCAGGCGGCCAGCCGGACGGCGTCGGCGTCCTCCGCGTGCCCGGCCAGCTCGTCGACCACGTCCAGCACCGCCGCCAGGTGGGCGGTGGTGTGGTAGCGGCGCTGCGGTTCGGCCCAGCGGCCGAGCAGGTCCTCGGCGTACGGGCCGGGGTCGGCGGTGGCGCCGCAGCGGGTGAGCAGGTCGTGCCAGCGGGCGGACAGCGAGGCGGTCATGACGGTCATTCTGCTCCTCTCCGGCCGGTGTGATCCAGACTATATGCCGTTCACCGACTTATGTCGCACACTTGAGTCATCGGCGCGCGGCGGCTATACATACTCGGTATGCAAGACGTTCCGTCGTCCCGAGGGGGAGCCATGTCCGGATCCGGATCACACGCAGGGGCCGTGCTGCGGCTGGAGGGCGTCGGCCGCGTGCACGGCAAGGGCGCCGCCGAGGTGCAGGCGCTGCACCCGATCGACCTCGAGGTGCGCGCCGGGGAGTTCCTGGCCGTGATGGGGCCGTCCGGCTCCGGCAAGTCGACGCTGCTCGCGCTGGCCGGCGGCCTGGACCGGCCGTCCACCGGCCGGGTGCTGGTCGAGGGCACGCCCTTGGAGGGTCTGAGCCGGGCCGGGCTGGCCGACGTCCGCCGCCGTTCGGTGGGCTACGTGTTCCAGTCGTACAACCTGATCCCGTCCCTGACGGCGGCCGAGAACATCGCGCTGCCACGGGAGTTGGACGGCGTCCCGGCCCGCACGGCCCGCGCCGAGGCGCTGGTCGCGCTGGAGGAGCTGGGCATCGCCGAGCTGGCGGACCGCTTCCCGGAGGAGATGTCGGGTGGTCAGCAGCAGCGGGTGGCGATCGGCCGGGCGCTGGCCGGCGAGCGCCGGCTGGTGCTGGCCGACGAGCCGACCGGTGCGTTGGACACCGCGACCGGGGACGCCGTGCTCGCCCTGCTGCGGGCCCGCTGCGACGCGGGTGCGGCGGCCGTGATGGTGACCCACGACCCCTCGCACGCGGCCTGGGCGGACCGGGTGGTCTCGCTGCGCGACGGCCGGATCGTCGACGAGGCCGTGCGCGCCCCGCAGTCGGCGGGAGCGGCCCGATGAGCTCCTGGCGTCCGCTGCTCAGGATGGCCCGCCGGGACGCGCTGCGGGCCAAGGGCCGCAGTGCGCTGGTGGCGGCGATGATCGCGCTGCCGGTGCTCGGCGCGACCGGGGTGGACGTGGTCCACCGCTCCACCCAGCTGACCGCCGCCGAGCGGTCCGACCGGCTGATGGGCCGGGCCGACGCGCTGATCGGCGCGTACGACCTCGGGCGCGTGGTCGAGCAGGCGGTGTTCCCGGCGGACGGCGTGCGGGTGCTGCCGCAGCGGCCGGACGTGCCGTCGACCCCCGAGCAGAAGCGGGCCGTGTCCGCCGAACCGACCGAGCTGCTGGGCGAGTTGCTCCCCAAGGGCAGTGTGCTGACCCCGGCCAGGACCGGCCCGGTCGCGGTGGTCGGGAGCAAGGACGGGATGGCCTCGGTCGAGACCTTCGAGGCCGATCTGACCGGGCGGCTCTGGCAGGGCCGGCTGGACCTGGTCTCCGGCCGGGCGCCCGCCGCCGCCCACGAGGCGGCCGCCACCGAGGGCTTCCTGGCGGCCACCGGCAAGCGGATCGGCGACACCGTGACGGTGCGCGGACTGGAGTCCACGCCGTTCGTGCTGACCGGCACGGTGGAGCACCCCGGCGACCTGAACAAGACCGAACTCGTCGCTCGCCCGGGCGAGTTGTACCAGCCGCTGGACGCCGCCCTGGCCGCCGCCGGGGTCGCCCCGAAGACCGAGAGCGCCGAGCAGGCCGCCGCCCGGAAGGCCGCCTGGCTGGTCACGCTGCCCGCCGGGGCCACCCTGGGCTGGGACCGGGTCACCGAACTCAACCGGCACGGCTACACCATGGCGAGCCGTCAGGTGGCGGCCGACCCGCCCGCCGCCGCGATGGCCCAGGAGGAGGCGGTCGACGCCCAGGGCGAGCGCGAGCGCCGGGTGATGACCATCGCCGTCACCGCCGCGATGGCGCTGCTGGAGGTCGCCCTGCTGGCCGGCCCGGCCTTCGCGGTCGGCGCCCGCCGGGCCCGCC